>JBAXBI010000001.1:0-20621 GCA_037142055.1 Candidatus Omnitrophota bacterium
GGGATTGCCATAGGAATTGTTGTGACGATTGTTATGCTCATTACCATGCTTGTTTTATTTTTGATTACACTTTTGATTGCTGGGATTTTTGCCTTGCTCTTAGGTCAATTTAAATCATCTTTACTGTCGATTGCCGTTATATTTGGGGTTCCGTATGTATTGCTTGGAATAGTTGTTCTGTGTTGTATTGAGCTGCCGGTGTCTGTATTCTTTCGTACATTTTCGCTTTATTTTTTATCGAGTCTAAATTGTGGTTATATGCCCTTAGCGTTTGAATCGTTTTCACCAGGGGCAGCTTTGGGAGAACAAAAATGAAACGTTTTTTAGTTATATTTATATTAGGTTTTTTATGTTGTGCTGTTACTGTTAATGCTGATGAAGTGGTCTTAAAAACAGGAGAGATTGTTAAGGGAAGAATTGTTGAGCGAGTTAAAGATTACGTAAAAATAGATAATGGGATAGGCGTTGGTGTTACTTATTATAATGATGAGATCTCTAGTATCAACGGTGAGTCAGTTAAAGTTGAAACACCACCTGTGGCTGTGTATTCACCTGCGCCTTCTCAAGATACAACCCTTCAACAACCTATGGCTCCTGCGGCAGAAGCTCCAGCGAAGGTGGTTGAAGCTCCTGTTTCTATTCCTAATGTAACGAGCTCTGAGCCAGTTCAAACTGTTAAGAGTAATCGCTCTACCGTTAGTGTCCGTCAGAATTTTTCTTCATCAGTTCCTTCAGGAAAGCTTTCTTCACCTGTATTCGGTATTTTAAAGCCTTTTTTAGGGGCGGGTATTGTAGTCATTTTTCTTATCGTAGCATTCTTCTATGTGTTAATGTGTATGCCGTTATATCTATTGGCGCGTAAGACGAACACCTCTCCGGTATGGCTGGCTTGGATTCCACTTGCTAATTTGTATTTATTTACAAAGGTAGCTCAAAAGCCAGGATGGTGGATTTTGGTAATATTTGCAGTGGGGCTTATTCCTTTTGCTGGGATTTTAGCGGATCTTATTATTATCACTTGGTTCTGGTGCTGTATCTGTGAAATTCGTCAAAAGCCAAAGTGGTTAGGGTTATTAATTTTAGTCCCATTTGTAAACATCGCTTTACCCTGGTATGTGGCTTTATCTGATGAAAAGGAGAAGGTATCACAATGAAGAAATGTCCTTTTTGTGCTGAAGAAATTCAAGAGGATGCGATCAAGTGTAAACATTGTGGAGAGTTCTTAAATAAACAACCTAAAGAACCCTGGTATAGTCGTACAGGAATTATTGTTATGGCTATGTTGACTATTGGTCCTTTGGCTTTACCCTTGGTGTGGATTAATCGTCGTTATTCGTTGGTTGTTAAGGTTGTTATTTCTATAGTCACCATTGCATTAACTTGGTGGCTTTATGTTTTCTTTCAAAATTTGATAACTCAGTTGAAACAATCGATAGGCTCAATGGGATTTAATCTTTAACAGAGAGGACAATATGAAAAGACCAAATTGGGATGAGTATTTTTTGAAATTAGCTATGTTGGCCTCTGAGAGGGCAACATGTCCACGGATGCATTGCGGTTGTGTCATAGTTAAAAGTAAGAATGTTATTTCAACCGGGTATAATGGCTCAATTCCCGGAGATGATCATTGTGATGATGTCGGGTGTATGGTAGTTGATAATCATTGTGTGCGTACAGTACATGCGGAGATGAATGCGTTAAATCAGGCCGCCCGTTGCGGACATGCGGTCGAGGGGGCAACAGCCTACATTACGAACATGTCTTGTACGACCTGTGCTAAGTCATTAATCACGGCGGGAATAAGACGTATTGTTATATTTTCTGATTATCATGACACGTTGGCAGAGACGTTCTTTAGTAAAGCAAATGTTACTATTGATCGTATTGTGATGCCGCCTAAAGATATACGGTATGATTTGAAGCAGTATTCTTCAGCTAGATAAAAAGGGGGTAAGGCAAGATGGCTGCATTTAAGATTTTAATAGCTGATGATGAACCAGCGGTCATAGAAATCATTGCTCATAAGTTAACTTCTTCAGGTTATGATGTGGTGGTCGCTTTAGATGGTAAAACCGCTTGGGAGAGAATACAAAGTGAAAATCCTGATGTGGTGATATTAGATTTGGTTATGCCACATTTAGATGGTTTTTCTGTTCTTAGTCAATTGCGAAGTAGTCCTCCATCTAAGAAATGGATCCCCGTGGTTATTATCTCCGCTCTTGATGAAGTTAAGAATATGCAGAAGAGTTTTGATTTACAAGCGGATCACTATTTAATTAAACCTTGTCGTATGGAGGATGTTCTTAAAGGAATTAAACTTATGATTTCGTTAATTCCCCTTAGAAATTCTTAAAGACATGTTGCGTCGTTTTATGACTGCCTTAATTAGCGCCTTCTTAATTCTATTTGTTGGTTTATTTTGTTTGATTAAGTTCTTAGAACGTACCGCTGTCTTTTTTCCTGGCAAATATATTGATTCTACCCCTTCTCACGCTGGTCTTTCCTTTGAAGATTTGTATTTAACAACTGTTGATCATATAAAAATTAACGCATGGTTTGTTAAAGCTTCCTCTGATGCCTCCACGATCATCTTTGCCCATGGCAATGCAGGAACGATGAGTGATAGAGTTATGAGAATTAAGTTTTTGCATGATTTGGGATTTAATGTCTTAATTTTTGATTACCGGGGATATGGCAGAAGCCAAGGAGAGCCGACAGAAAAGGGAATATATTTAGACGCTCAAGCGGCGTACGATTATTTACAAACACGCATGGATATTAATCATGAACGTATTATTGCCTATGGAGCATCCTTAGGAGGGGTGGTTATGATTGACTTGGCAACTCAAAAACGGTTTGCCGCCCTTGTCGTAGAGTCTTCATTTACCTCTGCTGCCGATATGGCTTTGCGATATTATCCTTTGCTTCCATCTTTTATGTTGAGTATCAAGCTTGATTCTTTGTCAAAAATTAATAAGATTACCATACCAAAGTTATTTTTACATAGCGCAGAGGATCAGACGGTGCCCTTTAGTATGGGACAAAAGCTATACACAAAAGCTGCAAATCCTAAGAGTTTTTTGTTGATCCATGGTGGCCATAATGATGGGGCGTTGATGAGTGATACAAAAGCTAAAGAAAGTTTTCTAAAATTCTTTAAGGAGTATTCTTTATGACAAATCAGGATTTCCTAAATACTCGTAAGACATCTATTGTTGATTCAAAGGGGCAGCCAGTCTTGCTCCATGGGGTTAATTTTGGTGGGTGGTTGATGATGGAGGCGTATTTTACCCACGCCCCTAATGTAGCGGAGCAGGTATTTAAGAAGAATTTTGCGTCCCTTTTGGGGCAAAAGGCGCTTGAGAGGTTTGAAATTGAATTTCGCCGCAGTTTTATTACTGAAGAAGATTTCAAGACTGTTGCGAAATGGGGGATGAATGTTATTCGTCTTCCTTTTAATTATAGGCTTATCGAATCTAAGCCTTATAAATATAGTTCTAAAGGTGTCTCTTATTTAGACGAGGCGATTCGTTTGGCAAAGAAATATAATGTGCGGGTAATTTTAGATTTGCATGCAGCCCCTGGAGCTCAAAATCATGATTGGCACTCCGATAGTTTAGGCCAGGCCAATTTATGGAAGAGTGCGAGTAACCAAAAAAGAACCTATGCGCTTTGGGAGTATGTCAGCGATCGTTATAAAGATGAGAGCGCTGTTGCAGGGTATGATCTTCTTAATGAACCGGTTTTAGAAGATATGGGACTTCTAAACAGATTCTATAAAGAGCTTATTAAGAAAATTCGCCGTATAGATCGAAAGCATATATTATTTGTTGAAGGAAGTCATTGGGCACAGAATATAAGTATTCTGGATAGTTTTGAAGATGATAATTTTGTTTTAAGTCCCCATTTCTACGGTCCGTTAGAGTTTACTTTTAATTTTATTCCAGGACTTCGTTATCCTTTGAAATCAGCCGAAGGAGTTTGGGGTAAGAAGCAGATGCAGACATTCTTATCTGCTTATCAGAAGATATCCAAAGAGCGTCAGCTTCCTATTTTCATTGGCGAATACGGTGTTAATAACCGTGATGGGCTTTATGGAGAAGATCAGTGGGTTAAAGATGTCTTGGCGTGTTTTAACGAATTTGGATTTCATCGAACTTATTGGACGTACAAGGCGGTTAAGAATCATATGTTTCCTGACGGAATATTTAGTTACTATCCCAATAGCCCTTGGGTTAACCGTCCGGGAGTTAAAAGTGGATGGGAAACGTGGAATGCCTTGTGGTCTGAAAGAAAAAAAGATATAATCTCCTCTTGGTTTACATCGGCTTTTAATGTTAATAAAACAATTGAGAAGGTTTTGATTGATGCCTGAAGAAACAATTACCAGTTTACAGAATCCTTGGATAAAGCAAGTTGTCGCTTTGCGTGATGTAAAAGCACGGCGCGAAACCCGTCTTACTTTAGTTGATGGAGTGCGAGAGATTTATCGTGCTCATGATGCAGGGGTTGTCATTGATCGTGTCTTTGTATGCCCATCGTTTTTAGAGGGGCGTGATGAACATCATTTGTTGGCGTTGCTTAAACAACAACAAGTTAAGATTGTCGAGGTTATTGAGTCGGTTTTTGAAAAGATTGCTTTTGGCCAAAGGTTGGAAGGCCTTTTGGCTGTTAGTCATATTCCGCAGAAGTCTTTATCAGATCTTAGGCCTTTAGGAAATTCTTTATACGTGATTGCTGAAGGCTTGGAGAAACCAGGTAATATAGGGGCTATCTTAAGAACTTGTGATGCGGCTGGTGTGGATGGGCTTATACTTGTAGATACTAAGACAGATCTATATAACCCTAATGTTATCCGTGCCAGCACAGGGACAGTTTTTAGTGTGCCAACGGCAATTGCTGATAACCAAGCTATTTTGGATTTCTTAAATCGTTATAAAATCAGCACTTGTAGTTTGTTTCCACAAAGTCTTACGAATTATACGGAAGCCGATTTAACTGGCCCTATGGCGATTGTCTTAGGCTCTGAGGATAAAGGTTTAAGTGACTTTTGGCGTCAGCATACGGATGTGGATATGAAGATTCCTATGTGTGGCAAAGCAGATTCTTTAAATGTTTCTGTTTGTGCAGCTGTAGTGATTTATGAAGCCTTGCGTCAGCGTAGTTTAGTGAGTGCCCCACCCATCCTGCGTCGTTCAGCAAAGAAATTTTAATGCGACTACAAGTTTTCCTTTCCCACAACGGTATTTGTTCCAGACGAGAAGCAATGGAAATTATTCAATCCGGGCGGGTTAAAGTCAATGGACGTATCCAAAGGGAGCCCTCTACACCAGTTGATGGGAGTGAGGATATTAGTGTTGATGGTAAAAAGATTACTGTTCAAAGTTATACCTATATTATGTTGCATAAACCCCCTGGCTACACGACCACCAAGGATGATCCTCATGCGGATAAGACTGTTTTAGATTTACTGCCAAAGGAATTGCATTATCTGTCTCCAGTGGGACGACTTGATCGGGATAGTGAAGGACTCTTGTTATTCACTAATGATGGCGACCTTGCGTATCGACTAACTCATCCGAAGTTTCATTTGGATAAAACGTATATAGTGCGTGTTAGGGGTAAATTAAGCCCTCAGAATCGAAAACGATTAGAAGAAGGCGTTGTGATTAAAGGCGAGGAAGGTCAAGCTAATGAAGACGAAAAAACCGCTCCTTGCCGTCTAGAAGAACTTCGCTATAATGACGCGGATACAGAGTTTAAAATTACGATCCATGAAGGCCGAAAGCGTCAAATTCGACGGATGCTCTGGAGTGTAGGGCATCGCGTGCATTTTTTAAAAAGGATAAGTGTTGGTCCTTTAACTTTGAAAGATTTAAGTGTAGGCCAGTGGCGGCATTTGAGCGGCCAGGAAGTCAGCTTATTAAAAAAGAATGAGTAAATTATGATTACATTGCTTAACATTTCTAAAAACTTCGATCAACGTCTATTGCTTAAGAATATTACTTTAAGCATTTTTGCTAATGAACGAATTGGTCTAACCGGTCCCAATGGGGCAGGAAAAACCACGATATTTAGAATTATTTTAGGTCAAATGGAACCTTCTTCGGGTAGCGTACAGATTCAAAAGGGGATTAAGATTGGTTACATGGCTCAGGAATCACAATACCCATCAGAGCGCACCGTTATGGAGGAGATGACTTCAGGTAATGATCAAATTCGCAAACTTTTAGATGAGAAGCATAAGCTAGAAGATGAACATAAGGCCGATTCAACGCGGTATGGGGACGTTTTAGAGTTGCTTGAAAAAGGCGGCATTTATGATTTAGAACATAAGGCAGAGAAAATTTTAAGTGGTTTGGGTTTTAAGGAGGTTGAATTTCATAAGCCTATTTCTCAGCTCTCTGGTGGATGGCAGATGCGTGCGCAATTAGCTAAACTTCTTGTTTATCAATATGACCTTTTGATGCTTGATGAGCCGACTAACTATTTGGATTTAGAAGCGACCTTATGGCTTAAAGGTTTCTTGGCTCAATACCAAGGGACATTTCTGATGATCTCTCACGATAAGGTTTTTCTAAATGATGTAACCAATTATACGATGGTCTTAGAAGATGGTAAGGCAACTAAGATTAAGGGTAATTATGAAGAATATGAAGAGGCTAAAGAGGTTCGATTAAAGTCTCTGGAGAAGCAAGCTAAGGTTGTTGAGAAGAAACGTGATCAGCTCGAGCGTTTTGCAGAACGTTTTCATGCTCAGCCTAACTTCTCAGGGGCCGTACGAAATAAACGTCGTCAGCTGGAGCGTTTGGATGAAATTGATATCCCCCAAGAGAAGCACTCTATCCGTGACTTTGAATTTCCTGCAACGCGTGAAAGCGGTTATACCGTTTTGACGATGAGCAAGATTTGTAAAGCTTATAAAGATAAGAAGGTTTATGAGAACATGGAATTTGAAATTACCCGAGGGCAGAAGATTTGTTTGGTAGGTGCCAACGGGGCGGGTAAATCAACTTTATTAAAAATGGCGGCGGGTGTTGTACCCTTTGATAGTGGGGATTACAAATTGGGTCATCAGGTAGATTTAGGTTATTTTTCTCAGACACGTTTGGATGTTCTTAATCCTAATCGCAATGCCTTCGAAGAATTAATGTCGGCTACGACACGTAGCGTACCACAGGCTCAAGCACGAACTCTTTTAGGTGTTTTTAATTTTAGAGGTGATGATGTTTTTAAACCTGTTAATGTGCTCTCCGGTGGAGAGAAAAGCCGTTTGATCTTAGCTAAGCTCCTATTGAATCCTCC
This sequence comes from Candidatus Omnitrophota bacterium, assembly GCA_037142055.1. Taxonomy (GTDB): domain Bacteria; phylum Omnitrophota; class Gorgyraeia; order Zapsychrales; family Fredricksoniimonadaceae; genus JACQCF01. Next base: position 7,306 of record JBAXBI010000001.1, read on the forward strand.
GAATTTTATTTGTTTAGATGAGCCTACGACTCACTTGGATATTGATGGGGTAGAGGCTTTGACAACCTGCTTTAAGAATTACCAAGGAACTCTCCTTTTTATCAGCCATGATTTGTTTTTTATGAGGGAAATTGCCGGCCATATGATTGAAGTTGATAATGGTGCTTTGAAACATTATCACGGTGGGTTGGATTATTATTTGGAAAAGAAAGCGGGTATTGATATGAGCCAGAAGCAAAAAACTCAAACTCAGATCGCAACCGCCTTAGAGCAGGCTAAGAAGCAAAAGCAAAAAGAAGAACGGAATCCACAATCACAGGTTCTTGATGCTCATGCTAAACATAATCTAGCATTACGTCGTTTGGAAGAAATTAAGAGAGATACCAAGTCTCTGGAAAAAGAGCGCACTGATCTTGAGACAGAAAGCTATGTTAAATCTAGATTCTTAACGGATACCTTTGGGCGTGATCCTAATATGATTAAAGAGTATGGTATTCGCCTTAAAGAAATTCAGAGACGTATCAGAGAAATTGCAGTAACATTAGATAAAATCCAAGAAGAAAAAATTAATATTTCAAAATAATTATGAGTGTTAACGCCCCTGTAGCTAAGCAATCCTTTAAAAGATCGCGATGTCCTCTTTGCGCTGTTGGAATGATGTTAACCTTATTATTTCTTTCCAGTGGTTGTGCTGTAATTAATCATCTTGAAGAACTATTTGTAGTGGGGGATTATTCTAGAGATAAAGATAATCAGCAGAAGAGCATTAAACAGGTTAACGCTCACTATGATGCGTTGGTTGCAACAATTGCCTCAAAAGGACTAAAGCTGGACCTTAATCAAACAGATGTTCGAATGAATTTTGGTGAACCTATTAGTATTAAGGTGATAGATGTTGAAGGTCAAAAGCAGGAGCAGTGGCTTTATCGATATGCAATCATATCCACCGCAAAAGATAAAGTTTATTTGTATTTCGATCAAAAGGCAAAACTAATTAAATTTGCACAGGAAAAAATAGAATGGTAATCGCCTGCCTTATCTTAATAATAGTTATTATCGTTATATCTCTCATGGTGCTGATGCGCCAAAGCGTTTTAGAGAAGAATCAGGATCGAAGCCAGCAGCAGTTAATGCAGAATTTGATGAGTTTTACTCAGCTCAATGAACAGAAATTAGAAAGAATTCGTGAGTCAGTTGAGCGAAAATTAGGTGAAATCCAACAAGATAATAGTCAAAAGCTTGAGAAAATGCGTGAGACTGTTGATGAAAAGTTACATGCGACCCTTGAGAAACGTTTAGGAGAATCGTTTAAATTAGTCAGTGATCGACTGGAGAAAGTCCATCAAGGTTTAGGTGAAATGCAAACCTTAGCCTCTGGGGTTGGAGATTTAAAGAAGGTATTGACCAATATCAAAACCCGTGGAACCTGGGGAGAAGTGCAATTAGGGAATTTGCTAGAGCAAATTTTAACCCCTGAACAATACGAGCGGAATTTTATTACCAAGCCTGGAAGTCATGATCCAGTCGAATTTGCCATTAAACTTCCCGGTGATGGACATAGGCCAGTATATTTACCTATTGATGCTAAATTCCCTACAGAAGATTATGAACGTATACAAAATGCCCAAGAAGCAGGACAGCTAGAGTTAATAGAACAAGCCTCGAAGGCTTTGGAGGCAAGACTTAAACTTGAGGCAAAGCATATCCGAGAGAAATATCTAGAACCTCCTTTTACGACCGATTTTGGTATTCTTTTTCTTCCCACCGAAGGACTTTATGCCGAGAGTTTGCGTAGGGTAGGATTAGTGGATGCGTTACGCCAAGATTATCGAGTTATTGTAGCAGGTCCATCAACCATTGCCGCGCTTCTTAATAGTTTGCAAATGGGATTTCGTACTCTTGCCGTTGAAAAAAGAGCTTCCGAAGTCTGGTCTCTTTTAGGAACTGTTAAGGGCGAATTTGGTAAGTTTGGTGATCTTTTGGAAAAAACTAAAGAGAAATTAGATTTAGCAAGTAAGAATATTGAGGATGCCACCCGTAAATCTCGAACCATTGAACGGAAGTTGCGTGATGTTCAGGATTTACCTAGTACGATCGAGAAGCCTTTGTTGGAGGAATCATGAGGTTTTTTGAAGGAAAAGATGTTATTGCTTTAACCAGCGACAGTCAAGTCGATTTTACGCCTACGGATTTTGATGCGCCATTAACTGAAGATCAAAGGAATTATTTAAAGAGTCAATGTGGTTTAGATTTTTCTCATGTGTTTTGGCGCAAGCAAATCCATGGGGATGATGTGTTGGTGGCTAAAGACTCTTCACGATCTTCTAGGGGCTGTCCTGATGCGGATGCTTATATTACGAATCAGAAGAATTTGCCTATTGCCATTCGTACGGCTGACTGCGTTCCAGTTTTTTTATACGATCCTAGCAAACCTGCAATTGGTATTGCTCATGCAGGGTGGAAGGGAACTTTTAAAGAGATTGCCTATAAGACAGTTATTGGAATGAAGGAGAACTTTGGTTGTAAAACAGAAGATGTTTATGCTGTATTAGGTCCTGCCATTGGCCCATGCTGTTACCAGGTAAAGGAAGAATTCCGTCAGTATTTTCCTGAGGAAATCATTGATAGAGCAGATAAAATTTATGTAGATATCATTAAGAATAATTATCAACAGCTTCTTAAGGCGGGATTAAAGAAAGAAAATATTAGTAATGCCGGAATTTGTACTAACTGTAATTTAGATTACTTTTCTTTTCGTAGGGATAAAGAAAAGGCAGGTCGAATGATATCTTTAATGATGCTTATTTAAAATCAATGAAAGAACTTTATTATGAATGATGCTCAGAAATATATTGTCGTCTTAATTACGGCCAAGGATAAAGTGGAGGCTAGGAAAATAGCTCGTGCTCTGTTGAAACTCAAATTAGTTGCTTGTGTTAATATTATCGACGGGGTTGAGTCTTTATTTCGTTGGAAGGGTAAGATTGATTCATCTCAAGAGGTAATGATGGTTGTAAAAACAAAACAAAAATTCTTTAAAAAAGTTGTTTCTAAAGTTAAACTGCTTCACGGTTATCAAACACCAGAGATTATTGCCTTGCCAATTGTTGCTGGTTGTTGGGATTATTTAAAATGGATTGATGAAGTTGTATCTTAAGGAGTGATAATGATGCGTTTATTGATGATATTAATGTTTTTGATCTGCCCATTTCAAGTATGGGCTATGAGTAGTTTGTCTTCAACTGTGGGGGAGGAAGTGCTGGTTGGTAAACCTGCCCCTGAGTTTACGTTAGGGACAGCCTCTGGTGAGAGTAAGAGTTTAACTCAGGTACGTGATGGCAAGCGAACAATTATGTTCTTCTGGGCTACGTGGTGTCCTCATTGTAACGAAGAGCTCGAGGTTCTAAGCATGAAACTAAAAGATATTCAACAAAAGGGAATACAAATTGTTTTAGTTGATGCTGGAGAAAGTAGAGAAGATGTTAAAAGTTTCTTAAGTCGTCGAGGGTTAGTATTAGATAGTTTTATGGATGAAGATAATACTGTTTCTGGTTTGTATAGCGTAGTAGGTTTGCCAACAACGTTTTTTATTGACGAAAAAGGTATTGTTCGTGCTATTGAACACGAACTTCCTTCCGATTACGATTCTAAATTTAAGTCAAGATAAGAAACTTTATCGTTTTGGTTTGTTTTTATTAACAAGACTCTCAATATTAGCTTCAATCTTTAGCTTAGTAACAAATCCCACAATAGCTTGATTTCTTTTCTGAGCAAGCAGCATGTCTTTAAAGCTTCCTTTATCTGCCTCAAATTGTTTCTCATCAATAGGTTCAACGCTATCGAGGTAAAGAATAACTGGTCATTGGGAAGTAGTTAACACTGTGCTTAATCGGTTTTGGATATTAAGTTTTAATGCTGCTTCCTGGAATTCTGCAATTAGGCCCATATTTGCAATGTACTCTCCACGGCCGAATAATGGCGTTTGATCAACTTTTGCTCCTGAGGCTTCTGCTAATTCTTTGAAACTTTTGTTAGTTTTTATTCCATCAGAGATTGTTTTTAAAATGTTATCCGCTTGGGTTTTAGCTAAAGAAAACCCTTTATCAGTTAAAAGGGCGGTTTTGGCTTCGTCTTTGATTTGTTCAAAGAAAGGAATTTGAGAATCTTTGTTTTCTTTAATCCTTATAACCTGCCAACCATCCGGAGTTTCCATCGCAGAGCTAAATTCCCCCTGTTTCATAGTAAAGATTTTCTCAACTAACTCTGGAGACCAGGCAAAAGTTAATAAAGGTTGGGCTTGAGAGAATAAGCCGCTTTCTTTGACATCAATTTTATGGGTTAGAGCGACAGCTTTAAAATCACTTTTGACTTTTAGCTCTTTTGATAAAGTTAAGATTTCTTTTTTAACTGATAACTTTTGCTCATCGGTTGCTTTAGCTGGGAAATTCAAAGAGGCGTATTCGACATTGACCATAATAGGTTTGCGGAATTGCTCTTTATTAGTCTCGTAATATTGTTTAATCTGCTCATCAGAGATTTTCAAATTTTGAGATGCTTTTAAGGGTTCAAACAAAGCGTAGGTTAGTTTGATTTTCTCGTTCTTAATTATATATTCTTTCTTTAATTCTGCTTCAGTTAAAGTAAAAGTTCCGGCCGCTTGATCGAGCAGTTTCTGGATGGTAATTTGAGAACGGATACCTTCTTCGAAATCGTGAATCTTTCGGTCAAATAAACGGGAATCTTCAACGATCGATTGATATTTGCTTTGATCAAACTTTCCAGTAGACTGAAAAAAAGGAATGGTAGCGATTGAATCAACAACTTCTTGGTCTGAGATTTTAATTCCACGCTTTCTAGATTCCTTTAAAAGGATTAGTCGATCCCATGTTTGTGATTCTAAGTCGAGGCGGCTTCCATATTTAAAGAATTGTTCGCCATAGAGCATAATGGCTGCTTGGCGAGTATCTAGGTAAGCTTTTTCAAAATCATGTATAGATACAGCACGTCCGTACATTTTACCTGCAACATTGAGGGAGTGATCGAGGCGGTTGGCAACGCCGAAGAATCCAAAAGACAAGACTATAACACCAGTTGTAAACCAGAGAACTTTTTTAGCAACACCTTTGTGACGAAGAACATTAAGCATAGAGAGTCCTTATATAGATAAGTTTTTAGAAATGCCGTGATTATATATGACCCGTTTGCCTTTGACAACTAGATATTTAAATCGTTGGGTGGTATACTAAATTTTAAATGAAAACTTTTGTTGTTGGCGATATCCATGGAGCTTACAGAGCGTTGATACAATGTTTGGCGCGTAGTGGCTTAAATTATCAAGATGATCGTTTGGTTGTCTTAGGAGATATTTGTGACGGATATCCTGATGTGAATCTTTGTATTGAGGAGTTATTAAAGATTAAGCATTGTGATTTTATTATTGGTAACCATGATTTGTGGGCATTGGATTGGGCTTTGGAAGGTAAAGAAGAAGATGTTTGGACGAGCCAGGGTGGTTTGGCGACGATCATTTCCTATGGTAATGGTCCGATGCCTCGAGAGCATCTTTATTTTCTTCAGAGGGCTCATTATTGGTTTGCTTTAGAAAATAATGTTTTTGTCCATGGTGGTTTTGATCCTGATGTTCCTTTGTCCCAACAGGGAAAACAGAAATTTGTGTGGGATAGAGAGTTGATTCAGATGGCGTTGAAGAAATCTCAAGAAGATAACAATTATAAATTTACTACTTATAATGAAATTTTCCTTGGGCACACACCAACACAGAATTTCAAAAGTAATGTTCCTGTACATTTATGTAATGTTTGGGCTCTTGATACAGGTGCAGGGGGTGCAGGGTCTTTAACAATTATGGATGTGAATACAAAAGAATACTGGCAGTCGGATCCAACCGTTCAACTTTATAAAGGATTTCGTAGTCGTTAAAATTATGTCAAATAAATTATATTTAATTCCAAATACAATTACTGATGAAGCTAGGGCTGACACTATCCCCAGTTGCATAGCCGAGGTGGTATCTCAAGTGCGTTTATTTTTTGTTGAAGAACCTAAATCGGCTCGGGCCTTATTGAGGAAGCTTAGAGGTGATTTCCCATTAACCGAGTGTACATTTGTACCACTAAATGAGCATACCTCTATAAATGATATTAAAGGCTATATTCATGAAGCTAAGGATAAGGACGCAGCAATTATTTCAGAAGCAGGTTATCCATGCGTGGCGGATCCAGGAGCCAATTTGGTTCGTTTGGCTCATGAGCAAGGTAGAGAAGTTGTCCCTTTAATAGGGGCCTCTTCTATAATACTAGCATTAGCAGCTTCGGGATTGGGAGGACAGAATTTTGCTTTTATTGGTTATCTACCTAAAGATAAGACTGAGCGTTATAAAAGAATTAGAATGTTAGAACAGCGTTCAGCTCAAGAATCTCAGACTCAGATTATTATGGAGACTCCTTATCGGAATTCGAGTTTGCTGGAGGATCTCTTAAGTACGTGTCATCCAAAGACTCTTTTATGTGTGGCAGCAGATATAACGGGGCCTACTCAGATGATTAAAACGGCTACAATCGATGAATGGAAAAAGAGGCCAATACTATTAGATAAGAAACCAACTTTGTTTTTACTGCTTTACTTTTATTAACCCATTGCTATAATTGAGCCCTGTATTTTAATATTAACAATTTAAACAACTGAAATTTATGAAAAAACTAAAACTCGGATTACCCAAAGGCAGTTTACAAGATGCAACAGTAGCTCTTTTTGAAAAGGCAGGTTTTAAGGTGATTGTTTCTTCTCGTTCTTATTTTCCTCAAGTTGATGACGAAGAGATTTCACCGGTATTGCTTAGAGCCCAAGAGATGTCTCGCTATGTGCAAGATGAAACATTAGATTGTGGGATTACAGGTAATGATTGGATCGAGGAAAATTCTTCAGATATTAAACGTATTGCAGAGTTGCAATATTCTAAAGCTACCACGAACAAGGTGCGATGGGTTTTAGCTGTTCCTGAAGACTCACCCATCAAATCTGCTAAAGATTTAGAAGGTAAGAAGATTGCAACTGAGGTTGTTAATATCACTAAGAAATATTTAGCTAAGCATAAGGTAAAGGCTGATGTGGAATTTTCTTGGGGAGCTACAGAAGCTAAAGTATCCTCTGGCTTAGTGGATGCTATTGTAGAATTAACAGAGACAGGTTCTTCATTACGCGCTAATAAATTGCGCATTGTTGAAACCTTATGTGAATCAAGTACTCAATTTATTGCTAATCATAAAGCTTGTAAAGATCCTTGGAAGAAAAAGAAGATGGAGCAAATTATTATGCTTCTTCGAGGCGCCTTGGATGCTAAGAATATGGTAGGCCTTAACATGAATGTAGCACGTAAGAATTTAGATAAGGTGCTTAAGGTTTTGACTGCTTTAAGAAACCCAACAGTTTCTCCTTTGGCTAATGATGGTTGGATTGCCTTGGAAACAGTAATTGATGAGTCAACGGTTCGTCAGATTATCCCTGCGCTGAAAGAAGCTGGTGCTGAGGGGATTATCGAATATTCACTCAATAAATTAATTTATTAAGTCTAATCCTGACTGCTTTGCAAAAAGGATTTTCTTAATATAATGTGTTAAACTTACATCAAAGGAGTTCTATGCCCTGCGGTAAAAAAAGAAAACGCGTTAAGATTCGTACACATAAGCGTAAGAAATTACGTAAGGCGTTACGTCACTTGAAGAAGAGAACAACACGTTAATTTTTCAATAACATAATAGTTGTTGGATCATTACTTGTTCATTTCATTTAAGAAAGGTAACCATGCTAGCTTTTAAACGCCAATTGGTTTTTATTGGTTTGTGGTTTACAGTTCTTGTATTGCCTTGCCATGCTGGTGAAGCTCAAATTCAAGCTAAGTCAAAGAGTTTGGCTCACTATATAATGGCGGTTATCAATGATTTAAATGGTGATAACCAAGAAGCTATGAAGGAATATCGAAAATCTGTAAAGTTTGACACCCGTCAACCGTTACCGCATTTGAGATTAGCTTCATATTATACCCGGCTTGGACGATTAACCGAAGCAGTTGAACATCTAAGAATTGTCGTTAAATTACAGCCAGAACTTTCTCAAGCTCATTACTTATTAGCGTTAATCTATTCTTCTCAGAAGAAGTATGGATTAGCGGCTAATGAGTATGAATTGATTTTAAAGACCGCTTCTAAGAAGAATCCAGATAGTATTGAAGCTCATACATATTTGGCTCAATTATATTATTCTTTACGTAAGTATCCTCAATCCATTGACCAACTCTTGCAGATCTTGCAAGTTCAACCGAGAAACATATCAGCAACATATCTTTTAGGTACTATTTATTTGGATTTAGATCAACGCCTAAAAGCTAAAGAAAGCTTCCGAAAAATATTGGTTTTAGAGCCAGAGCATGATGGAGCATTAAATTCCTTGGCGTATGTGTATGCGGAAGGAGGGGTAAATTTAGATGAGGCGTTGAAAATGATAAGGAAAGCCCTTGAAGGGGATCCTTCTAATGGAGCCTATTATGACACATTAGGTTGGGTGCTTTTTAAAAAAGGCTTTAAAGCAGAAAGTTTGATGGCATTAGAAAAGGCAGAAGAATATATTGTAGATCCAATCATTTATGAACATATAGGGGATGTGTATAATGCTGTTAATGAACCGGCATTAGCAAGGAAATTCTGGTTGAAATCTTTGGCGCTTGATCCTAAACAGCCTAAGATTTCTCAAAGACTTGAGCGGCTTAATAGAACCTCAGCATCCATTCAAGAAGTTAATTATAATCCCACAAGATAATTCTCCATGAAGTCTTTAACTCTTAAATCATTTGCGAAATTAAATCTTGTTTTAGATGTTCTTGGGAAAAGGCCCGATGGCTTCCACCAACTAAGAACCATTTTTGAACGGATTAGTTTGCATGATACGATCATTCTAAAGAAGTCAACTCAGATAAGGGTTAAGTGTTCTCATCCGCATGTCCCGCTGGGGCCTAAGAATTTAGTTTATAAAATCGCTCACAGATTACGGGATGATTTTAGAATTCAAGAAGGGGTTGAGATTGTTATTGAAAAAAGGATTCCTGTGGCGGCAGGGTTAGCAGGGGGCTCTAGTAATGCTGCAACCGTTCTGCAGGGGCTAAATCGCTTTTGGAATTTGAAATTAACAAAGAAGCAGCTTGTTAACTATGCTTCTGCAGTAGGTAGCGATGTGGCTTTTTTCTTATATGACGCCCCTTATGCCTTAGGTGAAGGGCGGGGAGAACAGATTAGTGTGTTGCCTATTAAGACTAAATTGTGGCATGTGCTTGTAACCCCAAGAGTTAAAGTCTACACAAAAGATGTTTTTTTATCCCTGAATTTAAAGTTGACAAAGAAAAAGGATGATGTTAATATTTTGCTTCCCTTTTTGAGGGAGAATAATTTATATTCTATAGGCTCTAGTTTGTCTAATGATTTAGAGCTTGCTATTTTATCTTTAAAGCCTCATTTGGGGTGTTTAAAACGTAAATTGCTCGACGCTGGTGCTGTAAGCTCATGTTTTTCGGGCAGCGGTCCATCGATTTATGCTTTAGCTAAATCACAAAAGCATGCCGAAAGCATCCGGGCTCATTTTGACAAGCGTTTTACTCAAGTTTTTGTAGTTTCAACATGTTAGCTACTCTGCCCGGTGGTGTAAAGGTAGCACACGAGAATTTGGATCTCGTTGTCAAGGTTCGAATCCTTGCTGGGCAACTAATATTATGGCGAATTTTTGTTCGATTATCTTAGCCGCAGGAAAAGGCACTCGTATGAAATCCGACGTGCCTAAAGTTTTACATCACGTCTGTGGCAGGCCGATGATTGAATACGTCTTAGATATTACACGAAGTTTACGTTCTTTGAAAACCTATGTAGTCACAGGTCATGGATCAGAGCAGGTTAAAGAGACTGTTGGTAATGACGTTGAATTTGTCTTACAGCCACAATTGTTAGGGACAGCTGATGCAGTGCGTCGCGTTGAATCAAGCCTTAAGAATTTTAAAGGTTCTGTGCTAGTCCTTTGTGGGGACACACCATTATTATCCAAAGATATTGTGCTAGCCCTTTTGACGAGGCATCGAAAAAATAAATCTTCGGTGACTGTCCTAACTGCAAATATCGATAATCCTCATGGTTATGGTCGTATTGTTAGAAACAGTTCAGGCGATTTTTTAGCCATTCGGGAGCAGAAGGATGCTAATTCTAAAGAGATCTTGATTAGCGAGATCAACGTTGGTGTGTATTGTTTTGAAAGCCAAGAACTCTTTGAAACTCTTAAGAATGTAGAGCTTAATCCCAAGAAGAAGGAATTTTATTTAACCGATGTTATTGAAATTCTTTTGAGTAAGGGTAATCGTGTAGATACCCTAACGACCAGCGATGCTCATGTAGCTTTTGGTGTCAATACACGCCATGATTTAGCCCAAGCAGAAGGAATTGTTCGTAAGCGAATTTTAGATGAACATATGCGAAAAGGTGTTACTATTGTAGACCCTTTAACAACGTATATTGATGGCGATGTCAAAATTGGGAATGATACAGTAATTTATCCTTGTTCAGTTATTAATAGTAATGTTCATATTGGTCGCAATTGTAAAATCGGTCCCTTTGCCCATATTCGTCCCGGAAGTCGTATAGCAGATGCGGTTGAAATTGGAAATTTTACAGAGGTTTCACGTTCAAGAGTCGGTTCAGGGACTTACATGAAACATTTTTCATTCCTAGGCGATGCGTCAGTTGGGAAAAAAGTAAATATTGGAGCAGGGGTAGTTACAGCGAATTTTGATGGAGTTGCAAAGAATAAAACTAAAATTGATCAAGGTGCGTTTATTGGGTCGGATTCGATTTTAATAGCGCCAGTGACTGTAGGTTCTAAAGCTATCGTAGGTGCGGGTGCAGTTGTACTAAAGAATACTAAGATTCCTCCACGTGCAATTGCCTGTGGAGTTCCAGCAAGAGTTTTTAGAAAGTAACCTGAGGGATTTTATGTCGAAGAAATTAGCAATTTTAGGTGGGAATGCGAATCCAAGTTTGACAGCAGAAATTTGTCAGAAATTAAATATTAAACAAACAGAGGTGTTAGTTAGTCGTTTTTCTGAAGGCGAAATTCGCGTTCATATTAAAGAAAATATCCGTGGGCAGGATGTGTTTATCGTTCAGCCTACATGTACGCCGGTCAATGAAAATATCATGGAACTTTTGGTCATGATTGATGCGGCGCGACGGGCTTCAGCAGATCGTATTACAGCGGTGCTGCCTTATTATGGCTATGCGCGTCAGGATAGAAAAGATCAACCCCGGGTACCTATCACGGCTAAGCTGGTGGCTAATTTAATTGTAGCTTCTGGTGCTAATCGTGTTTTGACTATGGATCTGCATGCGGCCCAGATTCAAGGCTTCTTTGACATACCAGTAGATCATCTTTACGCTATCAATGTAATTTCTGAGTATTTTAAAGAAAAGCAACTTAAAGATATTGTGGTCGTATCTCCGGATGTCGGTGGTATTAAAATGGCTCGTGCTTATGCCAAACGGTTAAATGCAGGACTTGCAATTGTTGATAAGCGTCGTTTTTCACCAGAGAAAACAGAAGTGATGAATATCCTAGGAGATGTTAAAGATAAGAATGTAGTATTAATCGATGATATTATTGCAACCGCCGGATCTTTAATTGAAGCTGTTGATGCTCTTAAAAGATTCGGAGTTGGTGGTGTTTATGCCGCTGCATCTCACGGTGTTCTTTCAGGGCCAGCAGTTGAGCGAATTGCTAGTTGTGAAGCATTGCAAGAGGTTATTATTACAAACAGCATTCCGCTTAAAAATTCTAAGGGTTGTGCTAAGATTAAAGCGTTGTCTATAGCGCCACTTTTAGCGGAAGCTATTGCTCGAACGCATAATGCGGAAAGTATCAGTTGTTTGTTTGATGAAATAAGAAACTAATTATTCACTTCAGTGAGGCCAAAGTAAATGTGCTTTGGGAGCGCGGGTGATACTAAAAAAAGGTAGATAAATGGAACAAATCAATTTAGATGTGCAATTAAGAAAAAATTTAGGTTCTGCTCATGCTCAAAAGATACGTCGAGCGAATCTTATTCCTGCTGTTATTTACGGTGGTGAAGAAAAGCCAACAATGATTCAGACGGATCGAAAGATTTATGATCGCATTGCTCGTCAGCACGCTGGGCAAAGCTTGATTTACCATCTTAATGTTGCTGATGAAGGTAAAAAGATAGCCGATTATCCAGCTATTATTAAAGATATCCAATTGCATCCAGTCTCTGAAGAGGTTATTCACTTAGATTTTAATAGGATATCTCTGGATAAAGAGATTGAAATCAATGTGAAAATTGTTACTAAGGGTGAAGCTATCGGGGTTAAACGCGATGGTGGTACTGTGGAACATAATTTGTGGGAATTAGACGTTGTTTGTTTGCCTACCAATATTCCTCATCATATTGAGGTTGATATTAGTAATTTAGGTATTCACGATGGTATACATGTTAAGGATTTGGTTTTGCCTTCAGGCGTTCGTACCAAGCATGACCCTGAATCAGTTGTTCTTATGGTTGCAGGATCTATGCGTGAAGAGGGTGCAGCTCCAGCGGAAGCTGATGCCGCAGCGGGTTCAGAGCCTGAAGTTTTAAAAGAGAAGAAGAAGGAAGAAGGGGAAGCTGCTGGAGGTAAGAAGGCTGATGCCCCAGCCGCTAAGAAGGAAGAGAAGAAGTAGTGAAGCTAATCGTTGGATTAGGCAACCCAGAGAAACAATACGAATTAACAAGACACAATGTGGGTTTCTTAGTCCTAATGGAGTTGGCGAAAAAGTACGATATAAAATATAAAAAGAGTCCTGTATGTCAGGCAGTAGAAGCAAAAGTTCTTTGTGAAAGTGAAAGTTGTTCTTTGATGATGCCGTTAACCTATATGAATAATTCGGGTTTGGCGGTTAAGCAATGGGTTGATAAAAAAGATCTGACATCAGCGGACATTTTGATTGTTTGTGACGATATGGCTTTAAATTTTGGTCAAATTCGAGTAAGACCATTAGGAACAGCCGGTGGGCATAATGGTATAAAGTCCATAATTGAGCATTTGGGCACAAAAGATTTTGCCCGTTTGCGTCTGGGAATAGGCCAGCCTCGTCCATCACAAGATGCCGCAGATTACGTGTTATCAAATTTCACCCCTGGTGAGAGAAAGCTCTTACCAGATTTTATTAATGAAGCTGTTGCCTGCGTCACCAGCTGGGTGGGCCAGGGAACAACA
>JBAXBI010000002.1:0-19742 GCA_037142055.1 Candidatus Omnitrophota bacterium
TGAATATATTCAAAATATCTGATTCATTTTGAAAAGATGCTTTCATAACATTCCTCCAAATATTACGTTTATAAAAAATATTTATTTAAAAAGTTTGAAACAAACAATCAACGTGGTATTATAAATTAATTAAACATAAAAAAAAGGAGATTCAAAATGGCAACTAAGAAAAAGGCTGCAAAGAAAACAGCAAAAAAGAAGTAAGTAAGATTTAATTTCTTATACAGAACCCTCTGCGAATTTTCAGAGGGTTTTGTATTTCTACTGCAAAATTTATTTTCAATCTCTTCATAATTATTAATTAATCTTAACTAGCTTCAAAAGTATTTAAATTAGATCAGCTGTGAAATCTGATTCATATCCTTATCACCTCGACCTGAAAGACAAACAATCACTGAGGATCTGGATTTAACTCGACGGGCTAATTTCTCTAGATAAGCAATAGCATGCGAAGTTTCTAAAGCTGGAATAATTCCTTCCGTTTTGGCTAATAACTTCAAACCTACAATAGCTTGCTTATCATCAACTGCGACATATTCTGCACGACCACTTGAATGGTAAAAAGCATGCTCAGGGCCAACACCTGGATAGTCTAAACCTGCAGCGACTGAATGGGCAATCTGAACTTGACCATCGTTATCTTGTAGTAAAAGACTTTTGCTCCCATGTAACACCCCTAACTGTCCCTTACTTATTGTAGCTGAATGTGCATGAGTATGAAGTCCATGACCTGCAGCTTCCACACCAATCATTTTTACTTCTTTATCATTATAAAAAGCATGGAATAATCCCATGGCATTACTGCCCCCACCAACGCAAGCTAACAAATAATTAGGCAAGCGGCCTTCTTTGGTTAAAAACTGTTTACGTGCTTCTTGACCGATAACAGACTGAAAATATCGCACCATCGATGGATAGGGATGAAATCCTGCTACAGAACCTATGATATAAAATGTATCATGAACATTCGTTACCCAATCACGAACAGCTTCATTCATGGCATCTTTAAGTGTCTTAGAACCACTTTCAACAGGAATAACTTTAGCCCCCAATAGTTTCATACGAAAGACATTTAAGGATTGACGATGAACATCTTCGGAACCCATATAAACCACACATTTAAGACCAAACAAGGCTGCCACCGTAGCCGTTGCAACCCCGTGTTGTCCAGCTCCTGTTTCAGCGATAATGCGGGTCTTTCCCATTCGTTGAGCAACGATAATCTGACCTAAAGTATTGTTGATCTTATGCGCTCCAGTATGAAGAAGATCCTCACGTTTAAAATAAACTTTAAGAGTTTTAAGATAAGCACTTAAACGTTTAGCTAAATATAAATTTGTTGGCCGCCCTGCATATTCCTTTAAATAAAACTCAAATTCATTCTTAAAAGTTTTATCTTTTCTTGCTTTATTAAATTCTTTATCAAGATCAATAAGTAACCCCATCAAGGTTTCAGGAGCATAACAGCCTCCATAAGGACCAAAATGACCTGTTTTATCTGGTAGTTGAATTTTAGTTTTCATATTTTGTCATCACCATGGTTCCAAGACCGCCATTAATACGAAGCGGTATTTTTTTATCTGAAGCATCAAACCAAATTTTATATTTAGATGGATTGCTTTGCATATAAAAAGCATTGTATTGCTGATCTATCACTTTTAACTGCATTCGTTTGACTAACTTAATCTTTAAATCATTTGTAGGTAAATTAAGTTCTAATACTTCCCCTATTTTAAATGACCCCTCTTTTCTATACCGATAAATAAATCCATAAATATTATCTGCAGGCATTGCTTTCTCAATAACTTGCTTTGTAATTTTACCGTTGACAGTCTTAGTTACATTAATTTGACGACCATCATTAATATATTCTTCAGAAATCTTTTCATTATTATAAGTACGTTCCACAAATAACGGTTTATATGTTAGAGAATTTAAATATATATTCTCTTCATCTACAAAGTTAAATCCTTTTGCTTTAAAAGTTATCAACAGTGTCTGCTGTCCCTTATAAACTGTTGGTCCAACCAATCTTAACTGTGCATCCCCTACTTTAACGCCTGCTTGAATAGAATAGGAAATAGTGTCCGCCCGAAGTGGAGTTTGTAAGAAAACAATCGATGTAAAAAATAAAATTATAAAACGTTTCACTTAGAATCGTATTCTTTAAGATAAGCCTCTAAAACACGAGCCCCATCATAGAGCGTTTTAATAGTTGCATATTCATCATTGGCATGAATTACCCCATGGGCTCCCCAACCTGTTGAAAATGCAGGAATCCCATAATCTTGGAAAAAGGTAATCACGGTCGCTCCTTGACTTCCTAATAAATTAGCTGTTATACCCATTTTGTGACAAACATCTACATAGGTCTTAACAAAAGGATGTTTAGGATCCAGCTCATAGGGCTTTTGACTATCATCAACAATCACTTTAAACTTCTTTGTCTCTTTAGCAATAATACCCTCAACCTCTTTTAAAATATTTTTTGCATTCATCCCAGGCATAAAACGTATATCAAGAGAGAATTCACAAAAATCGGCAACCATATTAACCTTATCCCCACCTCTAATCGTACCGATATTTTTAGTTGGAGGGACTAACAATGGATGTTTCTTAAATTTAAATTGGTGTTTCTTTAAACGGTTAATTACACACGCAGCAATTTCAATAGCATTAATCCCCCGCCAGTTATACGCCCCATGAGCTTTTACTCCAAAAAGTTGCACACGACAATGAAAGAGGCCCTTTTGGGCAACAATACAATCAAACTCTTCAGAATCGGTAATTAAAGCAACCTTCGGACGTAAAACACCTTTTTCTAACAAAGGTCTAATTCCCTGATGACTACCTGTTTCCTCATCAACGGTAGCAGCAAATATAATATCTCTATTTAATTTAACACCATCTTCAACCAAAGAACGTAATGCTTCCATGCCAACTGCAGCATTTCCCTTATCATCACTAGCGCCTCTTCCATAAATACGACCATTGTGAATGGATCCCCCTAAAGGATCAAACTTCCAACCTGTGCCAAAGGGAACGGTATCAATATGAGGGGTAATCAAAATAGCTTCTTTAGCCGCTTGCTTGCGAGGCCAAGAGCCTTTTAAAGTTGCAATCACATTAGGACGATTCTTTACATAGCTTACGGTTTTTACCTCAAGACCCAATGAACGCAGATCTTTTACAATAAAATTAGCAACCTCAAACTCATTCCCAGGAGGATTAACCGAATCAAACTGCAATAGTCTTTGTGTTAACTTAACTAATCTGTCTTTATTAACCATAATTATATTCTTTTCTATCCTAAAATATCCCTAGCCCGTAATTCCCCTTCAATTCTCTTAAAATCATCATAATCAATAAAAATCACATATGGTCGCTCTTGAGTAATTCGCAACATTTTAGGTATATGATCTTTGAGATTCATAAACCCTATATACTTAAACACATTCTTACAAGAGTGACAATGCAAAGCATCAAGCTTTATGTCCATTTCCTTGCAATTGGAACAACTTCCAGAAAGAGCTCCATATAAAAGCGTATGGGCTTTAACTTCATCGAAATAAAACTTTTTATAAATACGTAAGAATCTCTCGGATGACATGAGGGGCATTATATAACAAAACAGGAGAAATTTAGGAAATTTTTTGCAATAGAAAAGCCGATAATGTCATCTATCTTTTTCATTGTCTGATGTACCCCTTACATATCTGACGGGTCTAAGACTAATGATGACTGCATCGGCTTTCTATTAGTGAATATAGCACTCTCTTAAATAAAAATCAAGCATTATGATTAAATTTCATCGTCGACATATCAACAATTTTAGATTTGATAAGAAAATAATTCTTTTTCGATGAAATTAAATAATACTCCTTTAATTCCCACGGTTTTGGAGAAGAATTAAACAAATCAACATGTACAGAATTAATCACTTTCCCTGTTTTAACCGAACGAAAGTCAAACCCTGCTTTTTGAATAATTGGCCAACAACCAGCAAAATCCCATAAATTTGCTCTTAAAAAACAACCCACACCTCGGCCAATAGCAGGCCAAAGCAAATTAACAACTGCACAGGCATTAATCATGATATGAAAATCCTTATCAGCCCATCCAAATTTATTAAAAAAAGTATCATTACAAAAGAAAATAGATTTAGGCGAGAGTTGTTGATCAATCGGTTTAATTCTCATTTCTTTCTGTTTCAAACTAAATGCGTTTTGAACAAAATAAGCGTTACGACCATCACAATAAAAGAGTTCTTTTAATAGAGGAAAATAGACTACCCCCAACCAAGGCTTAAGATCTTTCATAAGGCCTAAGGAAATTCCAAACATCGGCATCCGATTGGCATACAAACGAGTGCCATCAATAGGATCTAAAGCCCAAAGAAAAGAAGTCTTATCTAACCGCCCTTGATCTAAATACAAAGCGATGTGAGGGTCTTCTTCATCAATTAATAAATGTGCAGGATCTTGAAGAATTTTCTGTAATTTCTTACGACAAAGACGAGAAATTTCTTTGTCCGCTAAAGTAATAACACTGGCATCCTTCTTTAATGTAGGCTTACTTTTCTCTAAATGTTTAAGCGCTACACCCCCTGCTTCAGAGACAATAGCAAACATAATTTTAAGATATGATTGGGCGTTATTTTGCATAAAAGAGAGCCATACTATTAGTAAAACCGTGTAGAAAGTTAATACCAGTAACAGGGCCAATTTCTCCTGCACAAAAGAAACCAGCAGCAGGAACAGGACCTAAATGTGCTTGAATAATACCGATATCATGATTATGTTCTTTAAAAAGCCCAATACCTCTGCCATTGCAAGAGAATACTAAAGCTCCTTGTGGCGTTTGGACATTCTTCATCTTCTGCTGTTTAAGGAGCTCATGTAAATCTTCATTAGCCGTCTTAGCATCACGCAAATGGAACTGAACTGTTTGACCCACGGTAATATAATCACCGATAGCACCAGCTCCATTCTTTGGATCAATAGCCATCACAGGACGAATTAGAAAATCACCATGTTTAAATTGCTCTTGGTATTCATTAATAACGATCCCTATAGAAATTGCTTCACGAGCCAAAAGCCTATCGTAATCCGTTCCAGCTTTTAAAACATCTTCAAGGACCTTATAAAACGGTCTGCCGGCTAATTCATAGATGATATTACCTTGAGCTTTTGTAATAATATAAGTTTCTCCAACAGGACGGCAACCTTGAGAAACAACAGTATCTATTTTTACTGCACCATTAAGGACTGCGCCTATAATACCTTCCTTATAATCTAGACCATTAACAATTAAAAAATTCTCCTGAGGACTCGAAGCTGCACTAGCTAAACCACCGATTACTGCTGTCCCTTTGTAAGCTTGATTTAATATCTTTAAGAAACGATTGGTGTCAAAAGCAAAAGGATCTGGCAATACTAAAAAATTCGGAGCCTCATTAGGGTAAATCTCAAAGAAATTATATAAATCCACCGACTCCTTAAGACCATCTAATTGCGCCTGGTTTAAATAAAATGTGTTAATCGTTACTCCTGGGAGCTTAGCTAACAATAAAGAAGCAGCAGGCCTTCCTTCAATTTCTCTTTCAGAACCGATAATTCCAGCGGAGGTACAACAGAGAAAGTTCTTAATACTAAGCCGTTTTGCTAAATCCTGATAGAGTTCTACAGGGTCGTTGGTAGACCATGGAGTAATAAATAAAATGGCTAGATCAAAAAAACCGCTGATATCACCAGCTAAGTCTTTTAACATCTGTTCCTGATCCTGAGCCTCTGAAATACGATTGATAAATTTCATAATTTAATTATAGATTCTTCGACGGAAATTGCAATGCTTCAAAGGTGTTATTTTACACTAGAGCGAATCATTAGAATGGGAATATCAGTGCGATGTCGCAGGTTCTCAGCCACAGAACCTAAAACTAGATCCTTAACAAAACCATGCCCATGCGTAGCCATAGCTATCAAATCACATCCTTCTCCTTGAGCTATATCTAAAATACCATCCACAGGCTCTTTACCATTGACCAGGATAGATTTTACAATAAACCCTTCAACACTTAGCTTCTGAGATTGTTCCTCCAGATAAAGCTTATCCTTCTTAATTTCTTCAGAATCCTCCAAATTAAGCTGATCTTGCAGTCGCGCAACAAAGCCATCTGCAACATGCACCAAAATCAGATCAGCCTTAGTCAGATGAGCCAAAGAACGAATATGGTTTAAAATAGTTTGATCTGTTGAAGAATTATCTAAAGTAATAAGAATTCTTTTATACATAAAGCCTACCCTCCTTTTCAGCCCTGGGCTGATCCGCATTTGGCGGATATGAATGGGAGTACAGTCTGAAGGAACAAATAGACGTTAAGTGCGATTATAACTGCTGTAATCACCCACGCTAATATCTTGAGCCACAGACTATTGGCAAAACGTCCCATTTTCTTGGAATCGTTAGTAAACATAACTAAAGGAACAACAGCAAACCCTAACTGTAAAGATAAAATGACCTGACTTAATATTAAAAGATGTCCCACACCCTTTTGTCCATACATCGCAACCACAATAATAGCTGGAACAATGGCAATCAATCGGGTAATGAGTCGTCGTATCCAAGGACGAAGGCGGATATTAAGGAAACCTTCCATCACAATCTGTCCTGCCAAGGTTCCTGTCAATGTTGAGTTCTGTCCAGAAGCTAGAAGTGCAATAGCAAACAAGAAACTAGCAGATGAAACGCCCAACACAGGACTCAATAGTTGATAAGCATCGTTAATATCTGCTACATTTTGATAAACACTACCATAAAAAGCTGCTGCCGATACAATCAAAATAGATGCATTGATAAAGAAGGCAAAGAATAATGCAACCGTTGAATCAAAGGTAGCAAAACGAATGGCCATCGCTTTCCCCTGATCATTACGTTCATAGGCTCTAGTCTGAACAATACTGGAATGCAGATACAGATTATGCGGCATAACCGTTGCACCTAAAATTCCTATAGCAATATAAAGTAATTGTGGGTTGGTAATTATTTCGGGTTTAGGTAAAAGGTTACCTGCTATTAAATTCCAAGCTGGATGTGAAACCAACAATTCATAACCAAAGCAACCGCCAATAGTCACAATCAATACAGCAACGATACATTCTAATATTCTAAACCCTTTATTCTGCAGAAATAATACAATGAGAACGTCAAAGGCAGTGATCACAATACCAACTAACAAAGGAATCTTAAACAAAAGATTAAGTGCAATCGCAGAACCAATAACCTCTGCTAAATCACATGCAGCAACAGAAATTTCACAGATAATCCATAAAAATACTACAACGGGTTTAGAGAAATGATCTCTACACGCTTGTGCCAAATCGCGGCCCGTTACAATCCCAAGCTTAAGAGACAGATACTGCAATAAAATAGCCATAAAACTAGAGATTAATATAACAGAAAGCAAGGTATAGCCAAATTTAGCTCCACCTTCTAAGTCAGTTGCCCAATTACCTGGGTCCATATATCCAACTGAAATCAAAAGACCCGGCCCCAGAAAGGCAAACATTTTTCTCCAAAAGCTAGCATTTGTGGGCACACGAACAGACGCGTGAACTTCTGGCAAGCTTTTAGTTAATAAAGCCCTCCGCCATGCCCCCATAACTTTTTAATGTACCTTTCTGTTAGTTCTTACAAAGCCTTACGACTTCCATTTAATCGAACATCCCATGGAAGGAATCTGTTTAATATCAATAGGTCGGCCTGCTGCCATATTATTCATAGCTTCTTTTAATTCTTCACGAGTAACCTTGTCTTCATCTTTCCAATTATCATCAATACGGCCATGATAAACCAACTTTTGTTCTTTGTTGAAAAGATAAATATCCGGTGTGCATTGAGCCCTAAAACTATCAGCAGCTTTCTGAGTTTCATCAACGAGATATGGAAACTCAATATTTAATTCTTTGATTTTTTCAATCATCTTATCTGGTGCATCATCTGGAAATTCAGGATTAATATTAGGATTGATGGCAACCGTATTGACCCTCATCCCAAGACCATACTTAGCTAAACGAATAATTCTAGGCCAAAGGGCTAATGCATAAGGACAATGATTACACGTAAAGACCACTAACAACCCCCGTTCTCCATAAAGTTCTTTTGCTTTGTATTGTTTGCCTACTGGATCCTTAAGATCAAAATCTGGCATTACTGTTCCTAACGGAATTTTTATCGACTCTAATAAAGCCATTTGATTACCTCCATGTATTCGTGTAATATTGCTACTGATAAGTATATCGAACCATTGAAAACTTTTTCATTATAAAAGGATACCCCCTTATGTCAAGCAAGAGCTCTTTAGTCATTCACCAATACGAAATTGGCCCCTTAAATAACTTTCTTTATCTTATTGGAGATAATTCTACCAAAGAAATGGCTGTGGTAGACCCTGCATGGGATGCTCCTTTTTTATCTCGACAAGCTGAAAAGTTAGGCTTTAAAATCACAAAGGTATTTCTAACCCATGCCCATCCTGACCACGTTAATGGTCTCAATAAACTCCTAGAGATACACAATGTCCCTGTTTATATCGCAAAAGACGAACCTCCATTCTTACGGAAAAACCTTAAGAATCTCGTTGATGTTAACGATAAAGACAAACTCTCCATAGGAAACATTTCGTTCGATGTTCTTCATACCCCAGGCCATACACCAGGATGTCAATGCTTCCTATCTGAAGGGAACCTATTTTGTGGAGATACTTTATTTATCGATGGGTGCGGACGTTGCGACCTACCTGGAGGGGATCCATCAATAATGTACGAGAGCCTTTACAACATCATCATGAAACTTCCCGATGATACAATTATCTATTCTGGTCATAATTATGGCCCTACCATAACTGACACAATCGGAAATCAAAAGCAAACCAACCCTTATTTGCAATCTAGAAACAAAGAAGAATTCTTAAATAATAGGATGGGCTAATCTTTATTTAAATTCAAAAGATTTAATCATGGGTTCTGCGACATGAATGTACTCTTCATATTGATCCGTCCTGCACATGAAGGTAAAGATGTAGGCCATCGAACCTTTGATCGTCCAAACAAAAACAGCTTTTAAACTGTTGGGTTGTGGAGCTTCAATAATCAACCGATGCCCTTCTCGAGAAGCAAAGGAAAAGCTCTTATCCTCTAAAATAGTAATATTATTCTTAAAAACAGCTGTCATTTGCTTAGTTATAGTTTGAGAAAGACTCTCCAAGGTGGCAATCTTTGCTGGAATTTCTTGCACAGTAATATTGACATTGGGTTCAAACAAATCCATAGCCGTCTGTTTAGGACGGACAAAGGTTACAACCGTTCCCTGCCAACCTTCCTTTTTCTCCCAAGCACTAGGATAAGTCATGGAAAAGTGAAACTGATTATCATGATAAGTTCCTGTTTGACTAAAATAAAACCATAGCCATATTCCCCCTGCGACCAATACAGCTGCGGCAACCCACCATAAGATTATTAATAACCCACGTTTATTGTTTTTATTATTCTTATTCTTTTCCATACCTATTGTCTCCTAAACTTAAATGTAAAACTTTCTTCGCTGTGCTTTTAAATTTAATAGATAATCGGATGGCTTAAACCGACCATCTTTAAATTGATTTTGTAATTCTAACAAATCAGATACAACTTTATCAATCCCTAAAGAATCAGCATAGCGAAGCAATCCCCCATGAAACGGAGGGAATCCTGTCCCCATAATCATTCCTATATCAACAGTATCAGGAGTATCGACAACCTCTTCCTGTAGAATTTGTGCAGCCTCATTAATCATAATATATAACATACGTTCTAAAGCTTTTTGATCTTCCAGGCGACTAGTCCCCTTAACAAAAGCTTGCACCTGAGCATTAACAAGACGCTGACGGCCATGAATATAGAATCCTTTTCCAGATTTCTTCCCCAATAATTTCAATTCAAAAACCTTATTAAAGATATCCGATGGTTTGAATCTTGAACCCAAACCATTCTCAAGAATATGAAGAACCTTAACTCCTACATCTAAACCTACTTCATCAGATAAGGTAAACGGTCCCATTGGCATTCCGAAGTCAGTGGCAATTTTATCCAAATGTTCAATTCTGCCACCTTCATCCAAAAGACGTCCCGCCTCATTAATATAGGCAAGCAAAATACGGTTAACTAGAAAACCAGGAGCATCTTTGACTAGAATAGGGATTTTCCCTAAACGCTTTGCAAACTCAAGTGTTGATACAATCGTTTCTTGCGAAGTATTAACAGTTGTTATAATTTCAAGTAACGGCATACGATGAACTGGATTAAAAAAGTGGAAACCAATCATCCTCGAAGGATCTTTAATGGATTTACTCATTTCAGTCACTGAAAGAGACGAAGTATTGGAAGCTAAAATAGTCTTATCCGAAACGTTGAGGCTTGTTTCTGCAAAGACCTTCTTCTTTATATCCATATTCTCAACAACCGCCTCAATGACAATATCCACATTAGCAAACCCGCTGTAATCTAAAGAACCGGAAACCATTGCCATCTTAACGTCTACTTCAGAGGCCTTCATGCGCTTGCGCTTAACAGACTGCATATAAACATCGTAAGCTGCCTTTAATCCTTTAGCGATCGCATCATAATTAACATCTTTAAGACGAACCCGAACACCTCGATTAGTCAAAAGTTGAGCAATGCCACCACCCATGATCCCTGCTCCTATGACTCCTGCCTTAGCAACAGGTACAGGAGGAATATTCTCTGCACCAGGAACTGATAATTTCTTAAACTTTTCAGAAATATAAAAGACTTTAACCAAATTCTTTGAAATAGAAGTGATGGCCAGCTCTGCAAAGGTGGAGGATTCAATATCCAACGCAGCTCTTCGAGACAACAATGAAGCTTTTTGTATCACCTCAAGTGCTCTTAACGGCGCTGGATAAAAGCCTTTGGTCGCCCTTAATACACTTTCCCTAGATTTATTAAAAACTATCTGGCGACCGATAAAGTTGTTGTTTAAGAAAGCATTCATACCTTTAGAGGCTACAGCAGGATATTTACGCTTCTTGGATGATTGACTTATTTCACCAACAAATTCCTTAATACGAGAAGCTAACCCAACTTGAGGATAAAGACGATCAACAAGCCCCATCTTTAAAGCTGTCTTAGAATCAACTGGCAATCCCGACAGAATCAATTTTAAAGCTCCCTGCAACCCCAAGAGTCTAGGCAAACGGTAGGTGCCACCAAAACCCGGAATAAACCCTAAATTAACCTCTGGCAGGCCAATACGTATCTTCTCATTAAATGTAGCAATCCTATAACGGCAGGCCAAGGCAAGCTCACATCCCCCACCTAAAGCAACTCCATCAATAACTGCGATTGTGAGAGTTGGTAAATCTTCTAATTTATCTAGAATTCTTTGTCCTGCCTGTGCTTTGGCTTTACCATCGGACGCTTCAGTAATACTTTCAATTTCTTTAATATCAGCTCCAGCGATAAAAATATCTTTCTTTGCACTTTGGATAATGACAGCCTTGAGAGAACTAGGATTCTTAAATTGATCAAGAATTCTTTCAAATTCAAGCAAGGTGGCAGTACTTAGAACATTGACTTTTGAATCCGACTGGTCAAAAGTAATCGTGGCAATGTTATTTTCTTCTTTGTAGATAATAGCCATATCGTTCTCCTCATAAGCCCATAACTTACGCAATACAATCAACGTAAGCTATCTCAGGCGAATTTCTCCTAAATCCCACCTATCACGTGTCAAAATAGAATATTCTTTAGTAGTATTATCAACCTCATCCATTACCAACGCAATAGCATATTTAAAAATTTAGACGTCTGTTAAACGAAGAAGAATTTGAATTATGACAAACGATCTTAAACTAGAGGATCCCTTGAGACTGCATCTGAATAAGTAACTGGCGAGCAATAGCGACAGCATTAGCTGATGATCCGCCATTTTCTAAGAAAACACTAAAAGCTAGATTGTTTTTTGATGATCGAACATAGCCTACAAACCAAGCATGATTAGCTTTATTACCTCCTGCCTGAGCAGTACCTGTTTTACCATATATGGTCATCCCTGCTAAATCATTAAGTTCATGAGCCGTACCTTCTTTATCAGTAACAACCGAACGTAAACCCTCTTGTACTATTCGCCATGTTGAATCATGTAAACGAACAACCGGCAACCTGCTAATATCCGTATTTGGCAATTCACTATGATCCACCGACTTAACTATACGCGGACGAAAGATTATTCCATCATTAGCCACTGCAGCCATCATAACTGTCAATTGAAGAGGTGTCGTTAGAGTATCCCCCTGACCGATCGAAAGATTTAAAGTGTTGCCTTTATACCATGGGTGACCTGGACGAGCCCCACCAAGAACTTGACCTGAAACTTCAAAAGGCAAATCTACCCCTGTTTCACGTCCTAAACCAAAAGCTTTAGCATATTGTTGTATGACTCGAGCTGTCACCAGTTGTCCTATATGAAAGAAATACACGTTACAAGAATGAGCAATAGCCTCATTGAGGTTCTCACTTCCATGCGTATGCGCACAGCCAAACTTTGCTTTACCGAGCATATAATACCCAGGACATTCAAAGGTCAAATCCGTGGTAATCTTATTTAATTCAACAGCCGCTAATGCCACAGGAATTTTAAAAACAGAACCCGGAGGATATCTACCTGCCACCACACGATTTAAAAGCAACGATTTTGGGTCACGTATATATGAGAGAATCTTATCCTGCTGATTTTTATCCATAAAAGCATTAGGGTTAAACGTTGGAGAACTAACCAGACTTAAGAGCTCCCCATTAGATAAATCCATAACAACAACAGCTCCTGGTCTTGAGTCTAATAGTTGATTAGCAGCAGATTGTATACGCTCATCAATGGTCAACTGAATATCTTTCCCCTTAGTTGGTTCTTTAAATCCAAGAAGTCTTACTTCTTGGCCACGACTGTTAATTTCAATCTGACGACCTCCAGAATCTCCACGCAACACAGAATCATAAGTTCTCTCGACCCCCATCTTTCCAACATCGCTTAAAGGGCTATAGCCATATTCCCCTAACACATCGGCTTCATTGACATCTATCTTACCGACGTAGCCCACTGCATGAGCATCAATATCAGCAAAAGGATAGTTGCGTTTATAGGCTTTCTCTACAATAAGGCCGGGATAAAGAAATCGACTCTCTTCAACTGCAAAAATAATCTTTGGGTCAACATCTTGAGCTAAAATGACAGGATCAAAAGGTGTTTTACGTTTACGATGAAATTGTTTCTTTAAGAATGAGGGGTCTTTCTTAAGAACGCTAGATAGAAAATTAAATAAAGAATCTGTATCATCTAAATCCTGCGCAATAACTGCAACATGATAAACCACGTGATTCTCTGCTAGAACAAGTCCATTACGATCAAAAATCTGACCACGAGGGCCTTCTACGGGAACGACTCGAATACGATTATTCACGCTTTGGTTATAATAGTACTCTCCCTTAATTGTCTGCATATAAATTAAAGCCAAAACAATCAAGAGGATAAAAAATAATGTAAGATTTTCAACAATTTTTATACGCATAAATATCTTTTTAGATCTTAAACTTAACTGCTATATCCCGTAATCGATGAAAAACAAAGGTCACAACCACCATCGTAGTCACCAGTTGAGGAAGAAAAATATTTGAAAATAATTCAAGCCAATAAACATTGTAATGCTTTAAATACAAACATACTTCAATCAGAAAAGAACCCAGGAGAACAAAAAAAGCCACTACCGCTCTAGAAAAGGGGGACCCCGGCTGATAAAGTGTGCGCCTTACAAATGTCGTTAAATACGCAGCAGCTACAAAAACAAATAAATATGTTCCAAAAGGTAAGATGCTAAACACATCTTTTAATGCACCAGCTACAATTGCCGCAACAAGACTATAGCGAACACCTGAATATAACCCCCAAAAAACAACAAGCAATAACAACAGCTCAGGCCTTCCCCAAACTCCAAGGGCATTACCTAATATCAACTCCAATAAGAATAATATATAAGCTAAAACAACAATTAAAATTAAACGTTTAATCATGCAAATCTTTCCAAAATTTCTTTTTCCTTAGATCTCATTCGTTTAATATCTTCAGGAGCATGATCATCGTACCCTGCTAAATGTAAAAGGCCATGAACAACATATAAGATAAGTTCGCCTTCGTTTGACACCCCATAAATCTTGGCATTTTTTTGAGCCTCAAAAGGACAAATAACAATTTCAGCCGTTTCTATTAAGTCGAAAGTAATAACATCAGTTACAAAATCATGATTTAAATATGTTTTGTTAATTTTCCGCATACGTTGTTGTCCAACGAACGTAATGGAAATTTCAAATTTAGATTTAGGCAGTCTAAGATAACCGCATGCTTTTAAAGCAATTGATTGAATTCTAGATGAAGGAATGAGAATCTTACTTTGAAGATTTTTGACCGTGATATCCATCGGTTTTTTTGGGGTATTTCACACGGCTATGATACATGGCACTTAAAACACGCACAAAACTAGAGGCAATCGCATCGATTTCTCTTAAAGTTAAATTGCACGCATCCAATTGCCCGTCGATAAACTTATTATTGATAACTTTTCTAACCACATCTTCAATCTTCTGTGGAGTATGTTCCTCCATGGCCCGTGTTGCCCCTTCAACCGAATCAGCTAACATAACAATGGCAGTTTCTTTAGATTTAGGTTTAGGTCCAGGATAACGATAGTCTTGCTCCCCTATCTCTTCCGCTTCACCTTCAGTTAATGCTTTTTGATAAAAATAATGAATCAAACTAGTTCCATGATGTTCAGGAATAAACTCAACAATCCGGCGATTAAGTTTATATTGCTTAGCTAATTCCAATCCTTCTTTAATATGATTAAGAATAACCAAACGGCTCATCGAAGGTTCGAGGTCATCATGTTTATTGCCAGCGATCATTTGATTCTCGGTAAAATACTCAGGCTTATCAAGTTTACCAATATCATGATAATACGCACCTACCCGAGTTAATAAAGCATTCGCCCCAATAGCATCAGAAGCGGCTTCTGCTAAATTACTTACGATTAAACTATGATGATATGTTCCTGGCGCTTCCACAACCAAACGTTTAATAAGAGGTTGAGAAGAATCAGATAATTCTATAAGAGAGAAATTAGTAATTTCACCAAATACAATTTCAAAAATCTTTAGAGAAAACGCAACTATTACAGAACACCACATCCCATTAAGTAATAACGGGATCAAAACAGTCTTAATATGAACAGCACTTAAATCTGTATTAAGTAATAAGGAGCAAACTAATTGAACAAACCCGACGAGAATTGCAGATCTAAAGAAAACTTCTCTAGTGCGTGCGCCTTGAACAGTATAAGCACCACAAAGGCTACCAACAAAAAATATCAGCACCTCAGGAAAAGAAAAACCAACCATCAGGCCTACTAAAGAACTAGCCATAAAGGATAAAGCAAAAGACAGCTGAACATCGTTATATAAAAGAGTCGTAATCATCGCCACACAAGCTATCGGCGTATAATAGAGAGAAAAAACAGAATAGTTTTTTAAGAAATGCGCCACACCCATTAAAAGAACTAAAAGTAAGGTCAAATGCAAAAAAGATTGCCAGCTGGTTTTGCGGACATAAAATAAATGCAAACCAAAAAAGAAAAATAAAAGAGGAATAAATAAAGAAAAGGAGGCAAAATGACAAAAAACCATTGTCGCCAAAAGGGTGAGTGCTAGCATTACCCTTTGGTCAACTGAGATGCTTGAAGAATTAGCGGTGGCCGTTGATTGTTGATTTGCCATACGCCTCAATAATCTTTTGTACGAGTTCGTGACGAACCGTGTCTTCGCTGGTTAAATGAATGAATTTAATTTCTGGCACTTCAGCTAAGACTTTCTGAGCCTCTAACAGTCCATTTCTTTCACCGTCAGGCAAATCACTTTGTGTCACATCCCCTGCGACAACCACCTTAGAATCAAAACCCATACGAGTTAAAAACATTTTCATCTGATCGGGTTTAGAATTCTGAGCTTCATCAAGAATAACAAAAGCTTCGTTAAGAGTTCGTCCTCGCATAAAAGCTAAAGGCGCAATCTCAATAATTCCCTGTTCGGTATATTGCTCAACCGTATCCGCTTCCATCATGTCATAGAGAGCATCATACAATGGTCTAAGGTAAGGCAAAACCTTCTCAACCATATCCCCTGGCAAGAATCCTAAATTTTCCCCTGCCTCAACCGCTGGACGAGTCAAGATAATACGTCGAACCAAACCTTTCTTAAGTGCATTAACCGCCATAGCAATGGCCAAATAAGTTTTTCCTGTTCCTGCAGGACCTATACAGAAAACTAAATCGTTATTCTTAATAGCATCAATATATTCAATCTGTCCCTTTGTCTTAGGAGTAATCAACCCACCCTTGACAGAAACTTCAATCTTTTCTTTCGCAAGCCTTTTAAAATCAATGCTTTTTTCTTTTTCAACAAGTCTTAAGGCATAAACAATATCAGCCTTTTTAACATCCTTGCCCTTTTCAACAAAAGTCATCAAGTAATGAAAAAGCTCGTTAGTTTTATTAACTTGCGCATCCGGGCCAGAAAACTTAATCCCTTCAGGTGAACGGATGATTTTAATACCAAGTTCTTTCTCAATAATCTTTAGATTTTGATCGTAGCGACCGAATAACGATTGAATATCCCGATTATTATCAAATTGAAGTTGAAATTCCATATATTATTTAACCGCCGGAATTGTAATAACTGTGCCGGATTTTAAAAGGTTAGGATTTTTAATTTTATCTTTATTAGCATTGTAAATCTTAAGCCATCCACCATAAGAACCATAATACTTCTTTGAAATCTTCTGCAATGTATCATCTTTGACAATTGTATAGGTAGTATCCACTGCAGGTCCTGTAGGAGACACTGTTGCTTGGTGAACTTCATTCTTCATAGGCTCATCATCGATTCTTGGAATCACAATCTTGTTATGAGACTCACCCGCTACAGGAGCTCTTGGAGCAGGGGTCGTGGGAAGCGAAATATGAGTATTGACATTTGGAACTGTTGATATCTCTTGTTCAATTTTCTTAACTTCATTTTCTGGAATAGGTTTTGTAAGCTCTAGCACATACACTTGACGTGTTTTTCTCTGAGGCTCTATGTATTGTGGCGTCCCGGCTAGATACCCGGCATTACCATTTCCTTTTTCAATACCCACACGTTGCTTTGTCATCACATAAGATTGAGCGTGAAGACCACATCCGGCGGCAAAAACTGTAAGTAGCATCAAAGACATAAATCTTGGTAACATAATCATTCTCCTTATTTTTTTATCGACACAATTCCTAATTCTTTTAATTGTTTTTCATCCACTTCTGAGGGAGCTTCCGTCATCAAACATGTTCCCTTTTGGGTCTTAGGAAACGCGATACAATCGCGGATAGATTCATGGCCTGTAATAATCGTCACAATACGATCAATTCCGTAAGCGACCCCCGCATGAGGTGGGGCGCCATATTCAAAAGCCCGCAATAAGAACCCAAAACGCTTTAAAGCTTCCTCTGGAGCAATACCTATAATGTCAAAAATCTTTTGCTGTAACTCTCGTCGGTGAATACGAACTGAACCTGAACCGATCTCATTACCATTTAAAACCAAATCGTAACAACGGCCACGAACCTTATCATACTGACCTGCTTCTAAGAAAGCGACATCCTCAGGATTGATCCCCGTAAAAGGATGATGTTCACTATCCCAACGTTTCTCATCCTGATTATACTTCAACAATGGAAAATCTACAACCCACAAAAAGGCAAATTCTTGAGCATTGGTTTTATCTAGGCGAATATCAGGCTTATCACTGTTGTATTTGGCCATTGACTCAGCATGGGTCATACGAGGAAAAGGTGTAGGTAAATCAATATTAAGAACTTCTTTAAATATTTGCTTATACATACGCTCCGTTAAATCAAAGATAAAATCTTGATCCACGAAGGATAACTCCATATCGAGTTGAGTAAATTCTGGCTGACGGTCCGCACGCAAATCCTCGTCACGGAAACATTTAACAATTTGATAATAACGATCCATGCCAGAGACCATCAAAATTTGTTTAAATAATTGGGGTGATTGGGGTAAAGCATAAAAAGCCCCAGGCGTTAAACGTGAAGGCACCAGAAAATCACGAGCTCCTTCAGGCGTTGATTTAGTCAACACTGGAGTTTCGACTTCCACGAAACTTTGAGTATTTAAAAATGATCGTATGCTTGCGCAAAGCTTGTGACGAAGCAATAAGCTTTCACGTACCTTTGTGCGACGAATATCAAGGTAACGATAGGTCAAACGAATATCTTCCCCCGCCTCTATCCTATCTTCAATCTCAAAAACTGGCACCTTGGCGGTATTTAGAATTTCGATTTCTTTAGCTAATAATTCAATAGTTCCGGTTGCTAAATCCTTATTTACGTTCTTATCAGAACGAACATTAACCGTTCCTTTAACTTTAATGACATACTCAGGCCCTAGTTTTGATGCTTCAGCATGTGCTGTTGGGCTAACCGAAGGGACAAAGACCACTTGAGTTAAACCATACCGATCTCGAATATCAATAAAAATTAATTTACCGAAATCACGACGACGATGAACCCAACCACAAAGAATAACTTCTTGGTCTTTATGAGTAGGATTTAATTCTCCACATGTATGTGTACGCATTACTTAAGCCTTTCTATGACTTGATCCCAAGAAACCTGCTCCTGAGTGCCTGTTTGCATATTTTTTATTGAAACAGTTTTATTTTTCATCTCTTCTTCACCTAAAATCAAAGCAAAACGCGCATTGGCCTTATTAGCCTTATTCATCTGAGATTTTATAGAACCTCCAGCATAACTCATATCTGCCAAAAATCCAGCCTTACGTATTTGATTTAATAAGAAAAACGCCTGGGATTGATTCGTTACATCCATCGCAATGACGTAGGCGTCAATGATGGAAGCTTCTGCAGTTGTCTTACCTGAGGCTAAAAGTATGCGCTCAATGCCTAAAGCAAAACCCATAGCCCCATAATCAGTTTTTTCATTACCACCTAACTCATGCACCAACCCACTGTAACGTCCTCCAGCCCCAACCGCATCTTGACTTCCCAGCTCTCCTTCAGCAGTAATTTCAAAAACAGTATGGGTATAATAATCAAGCCCTCTAACCAAATGTGGAGAAACTTCGAAGGCAATTCCAATCCCCTTTAGAGCCTCTTGAACTGCCATAAAATATGTCTTACTAGGTTCAGATAAAGGCAAATCTTTGACGACCGCGCCAACAACCTTACGGCAGGAGGGATTCTTACAATCTAATACTCTAAAGACATTACGTTCAAAACGGTTTTGGCAATCTTCACATAAATCGCTCTTATGTTTAGCAAATTCACCACGTAGCCAAGAAGAAACATGCTCTTTATCCTCTTTAGATCCTAAAGAGTTAATTTTTAGCTTTAAACCTTTGACACCAAATTCATTGAGTAGATGAATGGCTAGTGCAATCATCTCAGCATCAAGAAGAGCTGAGGCAGAATTAGGACCTATTGCTTCTGCCCCTATCTGATGAAATTGACGTAAACGTCCTTTTTGCGGACGCTCGCCACGAAACATGGGACCAATGTAAAAAAGTTTCGAC
>JBAXBI010000003.1:0-19717 GCA_037142055.1 Candidatus Omnitrophota bacterium
TAATGAAAGTACAATTGTCGGGATCACCAAATGTGCCGCAAGATACAGAATCTTGGCCGGCCATGAAAGATCCGCATAATTAGGGCTATGCATCCCGCCTAACGGCAGGATCCCCCACTGGCTGACTAAGAAAAGCAAAAGTATCGCCAGAAAGAAACCAGGAGTTGAAAAGGCAGCAAAGGAACACAAGGACAAGAATCTATCGATCAAACGATTGTGATTTAAAGCAGCCCAGACACCTAAGGGAATCGCAATTATCCACGTTAATACGAATGAAGCAAACGAAAGAATAAAGGTGTTCCCCAAACGGCCGATAATGACATGAGACACCGGCACATTATAGAAGAATGAATACCCAAACTCTCCCTTACAAACATTAACCAACCATTGCCAATACTGCACCAGCAAAGGTTTATCAAGACCATAAATCTTCTCATAATGGGCAATAGTCTCCTGTGAAACTTGAGGATTGAGTTTCAAACTGTCAAAAAAATTACCTGGAGTTGCATGCATGAGCCCAAAGGTTAAGAAGCTCATAGCAACTAAAAGCAATACTGCGATAAAGAATCTTTTTAAAATAAATAAAATCATGGAGATTTTCTATCAATATAGATCTCTTCAACGTTGTAAAGCACACCCGCATATGAAGAGGGTTTTAAGTTTCCGAAACGATTTCTCACAGCATAAATATTAGCCCCCAATACCGTATAAATCATCGGCAGCTGCTTAGAGGCAATGGTTTGAAACTCATCGTAGAGAATTTTACGCTTGTTTTCATCTAGCTCTTCTACAGCTTGGTTATAAATCTCATCTAAACGCTTCTCCCAAGCTGTTGCAGGGAGATTTTGTTTAGGGTTCCACATATGCAATTGGCCAGAGGATGCCCAAACATTCTTACCAAAATGCGGCTCCACCCCACCTGTTAGGCCAACGATAATCGCATCCCAGTCATAATTTGCGGTCAATTTCCCAACCAAGGTATTAAACTCTAAGGGAAGAAAGTTAACCTTCATTCCTATTCTTTCTAAATCCGCACGGATCATATACGCCATTTGAATATTTTCCGCATGTTGAGAACTGGCGCTGGTATACAAATTAAACTCAACCCTATTTCCACCTTTATCATAGAGCTGATTATCCCGATAGATAAAGGATCCCTCTAATAAGAGTTTTTTGGCTTTCTCCAGGTCATAATCATAGACATTAATATGAGGATTGTAAAAGAAACCGCTGGAGGGACTCATCGGGCCATCTTGAGGATAGCCTAATTCATTAAACAAAATCTGGATGATTTTCTTCTTATCAATAGCATAAGCCACCGCACGACGGAAATTTAAATTTGTAAACCAAGATAGCTTAACCGGATCTAAATAAGGTTTAGACGTCTTTACATTACACCCAGGGTTCTGATTAAACACAATAAAACTACTTCCGAAATCTGGACCCGTCTCATACATCGTAAAATTCTTCTTGTTTTCTAAAGGCTTTAATAAAGGATAATCTACTCCACGCACGGTCGTGTAATCCAACTCACCATCGATAAACTTAAGCAACGCCGCATCCGGATCAGCCATAATCAAGAAAACTATTTTTTCTAAATAAGGCAAACTTTCTCCTTGAGAGGTTTTCTTCCAGTAATGAGGATTTCGTTTAAACACCAAACGCTCCCCTGGGTGGTATTGATCCAAATAGAAAGGCCCAGTTCCAACGATATCATGCGGAGGGGTATCAATCCCCCAGGTAAAGGTAAATCTCCCCGCTTTAACACTCGCCTCTAAAGCATGTTTAGGCAAAATCGGTTGGGACATACTTCTTAAGAAAGGGGCGAATTTCTTAGACAACTTAAAACTGACGGTGTAATCATCAATCTTTGTCACTTCAAACGTCTTGCCATCAATCGTAAAAATATCTTTAGCAGAGGTAGGAATCTGCGGATTGTAGATTAAATCATGAAAGGTAAAGACTACATCATCTGCAGTCATTAACATCCCATCAAACCACAGCACGTCGTGGCGCAGATGAAAGATCCATTCTAATCCATTCGCTGAAACTTCCCAACTTTGCGCCAAATTAGGAACGACTTTTAAGGTAAATGGATCTTCCTTGGTTAATCCTTCAAATAAAATACCTGTCACCAAAGAACTAGACGTTTCGCTTGCGACAATTTCATTAAAAGTTTTAGGATCCGATGATGTTGCTAAAATAAGTTGCCCGCCATAGCGGTTTTGATCCGCGCCGACGGGCATAATAACAAGAAAGGTTACTAAAAAAAGAAGAAAGGTCTTCACCTTTTAGTTTATTTAACTGAATTAGTCAATGGCATTGTTGTCTCTTCAATAGGCTTTGGATCACTAACCTTAATAGGTGCTTCTTCCGCCTTAGCCGCTTGAGAAGCCTTTGCTGGTATTTTGGCATTCGCCATTAAAGACTTCTGCCCCTTTGAAGAATTAATCGCTAAAACCAATGCTGTACAAAAGAACAACGTCGCTAGAATGGTTGAGAAACGAACCATAAAAGAGTTGGTTTGTGTGCCAAACATCGATTCTGCTGAAGCAAAACTCTCGGCCAAACCACCGCCGCGTCCTGCCTGCATCAAAATGGTAATCACTAACAAAATACTAACGACAATATGAAAGAAAACGATAAATCCCATGTTTGATCCCCAGTGTGTCATTACGAGGAGCGTCAGCGACGGAGCAATGTCTCTTAAAGAAAGATTGCTTCGTTTCGCTCGCAATGACAATGTTTATTTTTTAGCTGACTTCACAATTGCTGCAAAAGATGGTGCTTTTAAACTAGCACCGCCTACCAAAGCTCCATCAATATCAGGCTTGACAATTAGTAATGCTATATTTTCCGGTGTTACTGAACCACCATATTGAATACGTACCACGCTCGCCACTTCACTATTAAATACCTTTGCTAATAACTCACGGATATACGCGTGAACTTCCTGAGCCTGTTCAGGAGTTGACGTTTTACCTGTCCCAATAGCCCAAACGGGTTCATAAGCTAAAACAATCTTCATCATTTCATCACTTGTTAATCCTGCTAAGGATCCTTCGCAATGGTTCTTGATGACATCAAAGGTTTTTCCCCCTTCACGCTCAGCTAAATTCTCCCCCACACAAACAATTGGCGTTAAACCATGCTTTAGCGCAGCCCGAAGACGTTTATTGACCGTCTCATTAGTTTCTCCAAAAAACTGACGTCTCTCTGAATGGCCAACGATAACGTACTTAACACCTAAATTCTTTAACATTGGAGCTGATATCTCACCGGTAAAAGCACCACTATCTTCCCAAAATAAATTTTGAGCTCCCACATCAATATTATGCTCACTCACTGCATCACAAACACCTTGGAGATCAACAAAAGGAGGACAAATCACAATATCAATCCCTGAAATATCCACAACCAAACGTTTTAACTCATCTGCAAGCTGTATAGCTTCCAAAGGAGTTTTATTTAATTTCCAATTTCCTGCAATGATAACTTTACGCATATAACCTCATCTTTCTGAAATCCCTTACCCTAATGGTTTAGGATGAATTTAACCTTACTTTGAATTCAACGCTGTAATCCCAGGCAAATCTTTACCTTCTAAGAACTCTAGTGATGCCCCACCACCCGTTGAAATATGGGTCATCTTATCTTCTAACCCAAATTTAGCCACAGCAGCGGCAGAATCTCCACCCCCGATAACGGTTGTGACATCTTTTAAACCAGCCAAATACTCCGCAATTTCCCTAGTCCCATTGCAGTAAGCATCACGTTCAAAAACACCTAAAGGGCCATTCCAAATAATTGTTTTTGCTGTTGATAGAATCTTTTTGAAATATTCACGAGTCTTTGGCCCAATGTCCAAACTTTCCCATCCATCAGGAATTACATCGGAAATCTTACAATCATCACTGGTAAAAGACTGGGTAATAACGAAATCTCTAGTTAACGCCAACTCCACACCTGCGGCTTTGGCCTGCTCTAGTAACTCTTTGGCCATAACAATCTTGTCTTTCTCTAACTTTGAATTACCAATACTAAATCCCTGCGCCTTTAAGAACGTATACGCCATACCGCCACCAATAATGATGGTATTTGCTTTAGGAATTAAATTCTTAATAAGTTCAATTTTATCAGAGACCTTTGCACCACCTAAAATAACCACCATGGGCCGCTTAGGGTTATTGATGGCGACACCTAAATACTGTAACTCTTTCTCAATAAGGAAACCTGCCACAGAAGGCAAATACTGAGTAATCCCTGCGGTTGAGGCATGCGCACGATGAGCTGTACCAAAAGCATCATTGACATAAATATCCGCTAAAGAAGCTAAGTCTTGGGCAAAAGAGGGATCATTCTTCTCTTCAGCCTTATGAAAACGTAAGTTCTCTAATAAAACGACTCTCTCCTTGGACTGGGCGATAGCATCTTTAACCTCTTGACCGACAGAATCATTTAAAAATGCTACCTTCTCATTTAATAATTGCTCTAAACGCAAAGCTACAGGTTTAAGAGTAAATTCTGCCTCGTAACCTACTCCTTTAGGACGTCCTAAATGGCTCATTAAAATAACTTTGGATGCTCCTTCCTTTAGGGCATATTCAATGGTAGGCAATGCCGCCGTGATACGACGATCATCTGTAATATGTGGGCCATCTAAAGGAACATTAAAATCCACACGAATAATAAGCTTTTTACCTTTAATACTAATATCTTTGATAGTCTTTTTATTCATATATCTCCTTAAAATCTTTACTCTTAGAAAGTTTTAAAAAAAGTATTATAGTGAATATGAATGTTTTGTCAATTAACACAAACTATGAGTTAACAATCTTAAAGGTTATGCGTGATGAGCATACCAGTGGATAGTTTTCTTAAGTCCTTGCTCAAAACTGACCTTGGCTTTAAAACCAAACTTCTCTTGGGCTCTTGAAGTATCTAAACATCTCCTTGGTTGGCCATCGGGTTTGGACTTATCCCAAACCACCTCTCCCTTAAAACCTGTCAATTTAACAATCAACGCCACCAAATCTTTAATTGAAATCTCAAAACCAGCCCCCAAATTAACCGGATCTGAACTATTATACTTCTCTGCGGCTAGGACAATGCCCCGAGCAGCATCGTCAACGTATAAAAACTCGCGGGTCGC
Source organism: Candidatus Omnitrophota bacterium (assembly GCA_037142055.1). Taxonomy (GTDB): domain Bacteria; phylum Omnitrophota; class Gorgyraeia; order Zapsychrales; family Fredricksoniimonadaceae; genus JACQCF01. The sequence continues at coordinate 5,153 of JBAXBI010000003.1, forward strand.
CTTGCCAGTGCCCCAAACAGTAATGAAGGGAGCCTTTGCTCTTTTGGCTTCGATACATTTACGAATCAACGCTGGGATAACATGGGAGCTTTGAAGATCAAAATTATCCCAAGGCCCATAAAGATTAACGGGAAGAAGATAAATGGAATTATACCCATACTGCTGTCGATATGCCTGCGACTGAACCAACAAAGCTTTTTTTGCGATTCCATAGGGCGCGTTAGTTTCCTCAGGGTAACCATTCCAAAGATTATCTTCCTTAAACGGGACCGGTGTAAACTTTGGATACGCACAAATGGTTCCCACTGTAACAACCTTTGGAATTTGAAACTGCCTGGCTTGTTCAAGAAGTTCAACGCCCATCATTAAATTATCATAGAAGAACTTTCCAGGATTATCTTGATTAGCCCCAATTCCTCCAACAACTGCTGCCAAGTGAATAACCATATTCGGTTTTTCTTGACGGTAGAGCTTGCGGATCGCTGAACTCTTGCGCAAATCAAACTCTTTTGAACGAGGTACAACAATATAGCGACAGCCCTTTTCTTTAAGCATATCAACAACTACTCTGCCTAGAAATCCTGCTCCACCCGTGACGATTACTTTTTTGTCCGACCAAAAACTCATGCCTTCCCCTTTAACCCATAAATTTCCTTTTTAACTACTTCCATATCTGCATCAACCATCATACGCACCAATTGCTCAAATTTAACCTTAGGCTTCCATTTCAAAACCTTTTGAGCTTTAGAACTGTCTCCTAGAAGAAGATCTACCTCTGTAGGACGAAGATACCTTTTATCAAGCGCCACAAATTTACGCCAATCCAACTTGGCATAGCCAAAGGCTTCTTCGAGGAACTCTTTGACTGAATGAGTTTCCCCTGTTGCAATGACATAATCATCCGCCTTAGCCTGCTGCAACATGAGCCACATCGCCTCCACATAATCTCCGGCAAAACCCCAGTCACGTTTAGAATCCAAATTACCTAAATAAAGCTTCTTTTGAAGGCCGTACTTGATCCGGGCTAAGGCCATGGTAATTTTACGGGTAACGAAGGTCTCTCCACGGCGGGGAGATTCATGATTAAATAAAATCCCATTACAAGCAAACATGTTATAAGCTTCACGATAATTAACCGTAATCCAATAGGAATAAACCTTAGCTGCTCCATAGGGACTGCGTGGATAAAAAGGAGTTTTCTCTGTCTGTGGGGTCTCAAGAACTTTACCGTACATCTCAGAACTGGAGGCCTGATAAAACTTAGTTTTAACGCCTGTTTCCCGAATAGCTTCCAAAAGACGGATTGTTCCCAGTCCCGTAATCTCCGCCGTATATTCCGGCACCTCAAAAGAAACCTTCACATGACTTTGCGCACCTAGGTTATAGATTTCATCCGGTTGGATGGATTTGATAATAGTATTAAGCGAGCTGGCATCATTAAGATCCCCGTAAACTAAAGTCAAACGACGATTCTTTTCATGAGGATCCTGATAAAGATGATCAACACGCTGAGTATTAAAACTACTCGAACGTCGAATGATCCCATAAACATGGTAGCCTTTTTTTAACAATAGTTCCGCCAAATAAGAACCATCTTGTCCTGTGATACCCGTAATTAACGCTTTTTTTATTGTAGCCATAGTTTTCCCTTTAATAAGCCCCTTTTCCTTTAATAACAGCCGGTAAAGTTTGAAATAATATATACAAATCTAAACTAAAAGACCAATTATTTATATACCAAATATCCCAACGCAAAAAACGCTCAAATGACACATCGCTCCTACCTCTAATCTGCCATAATCCCGTGATCCCTGGCCTTATGTGCAATCGCTTTAACTGACGCAAATCTTCCCTTTCAATCTGCTCAATGGGTAAAGGTCTAGGACCCACTAAGCTCATATCGCCTTTAAAAACATTAAAAATCTGGGGTAACTCATCTAGACTATAGCGACGAAGAAACGCTCCCACCTTGGTTATACGTGGATCCTGTTTAATTTTAAAGATAGGACCGTCGACTTCATTCTTACTTTTTAATTTCGCGAGCAATTCATCGGCATTGGTCACCATGCTGCGGAATTTATACATATTAAATACACGTCCACTTTTTCCATAACGTTTGGAACTATAAAATATTGGCCCTTTGCTGTCCACCTTAATCCAGACACTGAGAATGATAAAAAATGGCAACACACATAAAAGGCCCAGCGTTGATAAAAGAAAATCAGATATTCTCTTAACCCTAAGTCGGTAGTTAATCTCAATGGGGGTATACTCCAAGATAGGAATAAGCCCAATGTTATAGCGATGCACATCCATCGACATCCATTCAAACCCCTGTGGAACAACTCTGACCGCAACAGCTAAATCTTTTGACTGTTCTAAAATATTCAACAATATCTTCTCATCAGAATGCACTGTCACAAACACCGTATTAATGAAAGACTGCCGAACGATATTGGTGAAATCTTCAATTTTACCTATAATTTTATTTTGATCGTCTTTGCCTTCTTTACAATCATCTAAGAACCCAATAACTTTTATTCCCAAACCCGGATGATTTTTAATTTCTTCCTCAAGAAGCTTCCCCACTTTCCCCGCCCCAATGATAATCGCATTAAAATTGTTATACCCATGCACCACTAAATAATCGACTATTTTCTTCTTTATAACTCGCCATAGCGACAGAGAGGCTATTAATAAACCATCACTTAAAATAGCGACACTTCGGGGAAAATCCTGAACCTTTAAAAGATAACTTAATACAATAAACACCAAGGTAGCCGTCACTACAGATTTAATGATCTGCCAGATTTCTATAGTTTCTAATATTTCTCGACGAGTTTGATAAAGATTATGAATCTCATTAAAAAGAACAATTATCAACAACCAAAGAATAAAGATTAAACGATAGGAGTTCTGAGGACTTAAGAAGAAACTTTCTAGAGTAACCGGAAATGGAAGAGTTTGAGGTCTAAAAAAACAAGCCAAATAAAATGAGAAGGAAATTGCCAGCACATCAAGCAATACATAAAGCAATCGGATTAAACTGGTTTTTTGAGAACTACGCCGCATCATTTATCTTTTTTAAATAAATCTCTTAGAGTATAAAATATAAATAAACTATTCCCAATCAAATACCGCCGCCACAGACGGCCAGGTTCACAGCAAAGGCGAAACATCCATTCTAAATAACATCGTTGCATCCAACGTGGCGCCTGAGGTTTAGTACCTGATATAAAATCAAAAGCTGCTCCAACTCCCACTAAAACAGGCGCATTTAGAATTGGCCGATTGTAGTGCATCCAGAAATCTTGCTTAGGAGAACCTAACGCCACCCAAACAATATCTGCTTGAGTGGAATTTATCATATCAATAATCACAGAACTTTCAACCTTTGCTTGGCTGTTAAAGCCTGGAGCATAACAACCGACTATATTAATATGGGGATATCTCTTCTTTAAATTGATTTCTAGCTTTTCTAAAACCTTCTGTGTCCCCCCATAGAAGAAATGCTTTATTCCCGTTTCCTGACAAAGATTTAACATCAAATCAGGGCCATAAGTCCTTCTTACCTCTGGAGAACCTTTTAGCCGACACAACCAAGCGACTGGAGCTCCATCTGGAGTAACCATGGCCGCTTGATTGACTACATCACGGTACCTTCAATACTCTGGCAGTCGACTAAAGTGGACACTGGGGCGACACAGACGTAAGATTTCTTTCTCTGGGATATTAAATCCAAAACAGCTGCCTTAGCTAATAAAGGCGTCAAGGCGCTGACTGCAACTCCAAGGATTTCAATACGTCGGATATTCATATAATAGTAACCTATTTACTCCTAACATCGTGTAAAGCTGTGGCAACGGCTTCTACAAAATTATTCTTAGAAAACTTTAGCCTCATAGCATCCCTGACCTTAAGCACTTCTCCTAGTGACATGGCGAGCACATCGTCTAAGGCATGTTTAAATGAATCTGGATCTTCTAACTCAAACCCTCCCTTTGCTGTAAAGGGCAATATTAACTCCTCCACCGATGTCCCCCGAACAAAACACACCGGGGTCCCATGGAAATACCCCTCTAAAGCTGGTAACCCAAAACCCTCGATCTGGGACGGAATAAGAACTGCTCTGGCCCCTTGAATAACAGCACTCAACTCTTCCCTTCCAGCGCAACTTACATGGGACACGTTGGGATACTTAAGAAACCCCTCAACGGAAGAGCTGGGACCAATCAATTTCAACTGCGGCCATACTGCCCTCTCCTTAGACATTAAAGACCAAAGATCCAACAAACGCTGTGTGTTCTTATGAGGCGCTTGGGAGGCAAAATGAATTATATAATCTTTCTTTCCACCCTGAGAAATATCAAAATCCTCATAATCGCTGGCTGCATACGTGACCCGTATCGGCGGGGGCGTTATCTTATAACGAGTACAGAATTCAAGAATTTGGTCGCGCCCCGAGCAAGAGTCTGCCAAGATCATATCGAATTTTCTAATACTACTTTTCATCAACCCTATCCAATAAGTCAGATCAATCCTGGATCGGTAACGGGGATAATAATCGGCATAGAACTGCAGGATCGTATCATGAACCGTTCCAACCACCAGAGAACGCGGCCTCATAAAATACGAAACATATCCTTTAGGATAATAAACAACATCCGGCTTCATGGAATCTAAAATAGGAGCTGAAAAATTATCGGTAAAAAGGCGGAAAACATTGTTATCCGTGCGCCAAGGAAGACGAGACACCTGTGCTTCATTGCCGACAAAAGAATAGGACGAGGAAGAAACAAGCGTGGTTAGACGAATATCCTTCTTAAGCGAAAGACCAGACAATAGGCATCGCGTAAAATTCGTGATCCCGATGGTTCTGTCCCTGTGAGGATTTTGATCGGCCAAATAAACAGCAAGTTTCATAGCCATGACTTAAGATCCATAAACTCCACTAAATAATTTTAAAAGAGTCTAACATATTAAAGTATGAAATGTCTGGAATTGAACTTCGTCTTTGACAAGTTGAGTCACCAGGTCAGAAAAAGAGAGCTCATATTCCCATCCCATTTCTTTCTTAGCCTTACTAGCATCTCCCATCGTCACGGCAATATCCGCAGGTCGATAAAGATTTTTATCGATCTCCACATGATCTTCCCAACAAAGGTTTAAATTCCTAAAAGTAAAATCCACAAATTCTTGAAGGCTACGCGTCTGACCTGAGGCAATGACATAGTCTTTAGGAAAAGACTGCTGAAGCATCAGCCACATTCCCTGAACATAATCTGGGGCGTATCCCCAATCTCTTTTAATAGAAATATTCCCAAGCTTTAATTTCTCTTGGCTTCCTTTAGAAATCTTAACTGCCGTTGACAAAATTTTCTTCGTTACAAAATTATCCGGCCGTAAGACCGACTCGTGATTAAACAGAATCCCTGAACAACAAAACATTTTATAGGCCAAACGATAATTCTTGACTAATAAATGCCCCGTGACCTTGGAAATAGCATAGGGACTAATAGGATTTAAAAGGGAGTCTTCAATAACTGGTAAGGAGGGAGAATTGCCAAACATCTCGCTTGAGGATGCCTGATACATTCTCACATCCATCCTCAAACGACGAATCGCTTCCAGAAGGGCGACAACAGATAAAACGTTGTACTGCATTGTTTGCTCTGGCTTCTCAAAAGAAAATCCAACTGAGCTGATCGCCGCCAGATTATAGATCTCCTCTGGCCGCACATCTGATAAAAGCTTTTGGATATGATCAACATCCGTTAAGTTGCAAGATAATAAATTTATATTGCCCTCTACCCCAAGAAGTTTCAACCGCTCCATAGAGTGCTGATGACCCTGCGATAGGACACCAATCACCTCATAGCCTTTTTTTAATAAAAACTGGGCAAGATACGCGCCATCCTGGCCGGTGATTCCCGTAATTAAACATTTTTTAATGACTGACTTCATATGTCTTTCCAATTCTTCAATGTCTGCGCCTATTTTAATCTTCCCCACCACTTTGTGTTCTTCTTATACCAGTCAACAGTCAAGTGAATACCGTCATCAAATGGAACCTGCGGATGAAAACCTAACTTGCGAATCTTAGAACAATCAATGGCGTAACGAAAATCGTGCCCCAATCGATCGGCAACTGGTTGAATCATTGTAGAAGAACAGCCCATAATCTTAAGGATGACTTTAGTTAATCTCAAATTATCCAAATAATTTTCCCCTGCAATGTTATAAATCTCCCCCGCCTTGCCTTTATGCATTACCATATCAACCCCACGACAGTGATCTTCAACATAAATCCAATCGCGCACATTCTTGCCCGTTCCATACAATGGCACCTTCTTTCCCTCCAGAAGATTGGTGACAAATAAAGGGACAACCTTCTCAGGATATTGATTAGGCCCAAAATTATTCGAACAACGGGTTATTACAACATCCATCCCATACGTCGTAAAATAAGAACGAGCTAGCATATCAGAGGAAGCTTTACTTGCCGAATAAGGACTGCTGGGATTTAAAGCATCGGTTTCTTTAAAAAAACCACTTTTGCGACTTCCGTAAACTTCATCGGTTGAAACATGAACAAAACGCTTCACACCGGCTAAGTATGCTGCTTGTAAAAGAGTATGAGTCCCTAGTACGTTTGTTCTGACAAAATCCGAACCATCTTTAATAGAACGGTCCACATGCGTCTCAGCTGCAAAATGCACAACCATAGAGCATTTCTTCATAATATCTGCAACTAATTTAGCATTGCAAATATCCCCTCGAATAAAACTATGCCGGGGATCATTTCGCAATTCTTTAAGATTATCCAAATTACCTGAATATGTTAGCTTATCTAAGTTTATGACGTGATAATTTTTATACGTCTTTAATAAATGTTTCACAAAATGTGAGCCTATAAATCCAGCACCACCAGTTACTAAAATATTCATACTATGACCTCAAGAATTTTTAACTGTCCTTACTCAAACTTCATTCATCATTCGTATTTTAAAAATAAGCTCCTTTAATAAGCTTTAAAAAATATCTTTGTGCTCTTGCCATTAACATAAACGTATTGCGCACTATTGCTCTATAGGAATTCTTTAACAGAATTGCGCATCTTTTCAGTAAAGCCCTTAGGCGTTAAAAGGTATTGTAGCATACGTTGGTTAAGTTGTTTAATGCGGATGCATCTTTGGTGACCATGGGTCTTAACAACATATTGGTCATTCCCAATAAAAGATTCATATGGAAGGAAAGGTCACGTTCGTTTATGGGTTTATTCATGTTGTTCAATTAGTGAACATTATAAAAATACCTCTAATTAAGTCAAGTATTTTTAACTCAAAAGAAATCAGTACTCTGTCCAATTGAACTTATAAATATTTATAATATTTACAACCGTTTTTGCTATAATACCGCTCATGTTTTTATCCAATACCCCACGTATCTCTTTTGAACTCTTTCCTCCCAAAACCGAAGAGGGATATCAAAAGCTTTTAAACACCATTGAACTGCTATGCTCTCTTAAGCCCAGCTTCTTTTCTTGTACCTATGGAGCCGGTGGCGGTAGCCGTAATAAAACCCTAGATATTGTCGAGCATATCCAAAACAAACATCATATACCTTCTGTGGCCCATTTGACCTGTGTACTGCATAGCAAAAGTGAGATTAAAACTATCTTGCAAGATATGAAGAATCGTGGAATAAGCCATGTCCTTGCTCTACGCGGTGATCCTCCTAAAGATAACCCTAACTGGATACCAGGAGCAGAAAATTTCAAGTACAGCTCTGACTTAGTTGCGTTTATCCGACAAGAGTTTGGGAATTTCTTTACGATTGGGGTGGCTGGATTCCCCGAGGGACATAACCTGGCTCCTGATATAGACTTTGATGCTAAAGTTCTCAAAGCTAAGATCGATGCTGGTGCTGACTTCGTTATTACCCAGCTATTTTTTAATAATCAAGACTATTTAGATTATGTTGCCCGATTAAAGAAATTAGGAGTAACGAAACCCGTTATTCCAGGAATTCTTCCTATTACGGATTATCCTGCCTTGGTCAGATTTTGTGGGGTTTGCGGGGCTTCGATCCCCAAAGTGGTTCATGAAATCTTTCAACCACTTTCAGATGATCCAGCGAAGACTCTTGCGGCAGGAATTGAATTTGCCACCAAGCAATGCCAAGAACTCTTGGCCAACGGAGCACCCGGCTTGCATTTTTACACCCTTAACAAGGTTTCCCCGACAGATATTATTCTTAAAAACACTTGTCCTTAAATCCCACCACTTAGAACTTATACCCAACCTTTAAATCAAAATTCCTTCCAGGAGATGGGTAATAAAATTTATCCCCCACATAATACCCAACAGGGAAAGAATCTGTTAATCTCACCCCTGCATATTGAGAATAATGCTTATCTAAAAGATTATTCACACCGAAGGTCACGGTGAGATCTTTATATGCCCAGGAAATATTTGTATCTACGGTAAAATAATCATTAAGTTGTGAATAATTATTAGCTTGATCATTAAGAAAATATCTCTTACCTACATAATTCCCTATAGTATTAAATGTTATGTTTTTGGGTAATTTAAACCTTAATCCAACGTTTGCACTATGCTGAGGAACTAAAGGAATATTATTTTTGTTATAAATGCCTTTATTAAAATACGCATTTGTAAAAGTGTAGTTCCCCCAAAGGGTCATCCATTCATATAGCTTAGCTTCTGGGGACACCTCGAAACCTTGATGAACAGTTTTTGAATAATTTTCATTCTGGCCATAGCCATATGGCCCTCCTGCTGCATTAAAGTACAATTCATTATGAACATCCTGACGATACAACATCACGGAACTCTTCAAACGTTCCGAAAACTTCTGCCTAAGTCCTAATTGATAGTTTATCGACGACTGCGTCTTTAAGCTTGTATTAAGCTGCTGTTGAAAGTTAGAGTCCTGATAGGTAAACTCATCTACTTCAGGAAATCTAAAACTTCTGCCCACATTTACAAACGCATTAGAACCTTCTGAATAAGTATAAACCAACCCCGTGTCGTAAAGATGCATCCCAGGCCTTGTTTTGCTATCAACATCTGGTGACCAAGAAGTTAAATCATGATAATTAAATGTGTACCGCGCCATCTCGTAACGGTAACCATTGGTCCACACCAATGATTCCAAGAGCGAAAGCTCATCTTGAAAATACCCCGCTAAAGAAGTTTTATGTATTCTTGTTAAGTTCTTTAGATTATGTTCATTAACTGGATTAAAATTATCTGAATTAAAAAACGTCCGATAGAAATCAATTCCTGTGATTAATTTATTTTCTTTATCTAAAATACTGTGCGTTAAAGTATACTTAGGCGTTATCCCATAGGTCGTAATTTGATTTTTGCGCGTGTCTAAATGAGAACCTAAGAAGTACGAATTGACCTCGTTTCTTCTGTAACTAAAATCCCCACTAACCTTGCCCTTCTCACTAAAATCTGTATCAAATCCCGCTACAAAATAATAATCCTTACCATTTGTGTGATCGCCTGGATATCTAGTAACTCTTCTTCCTTGCTGATCGATATTGTTTTGATAAACTGCTCCTGGCATACCATAGGTTGATTCTTTAAATCCTGAACTAAAACGAATTTTCAACACATCCGTTGCATCATAAGATAATTTTGAGGCAAAATTATTATCTTTATTAAAAGAATTCCGTCTAAAACCATTCGATGATGCCCTGGTCGCATTTAACCAATATGAAAACTTTTGACGGATTGCTCCTTCCAGGGATAGTTCTTGTTTATTTAAACCATAACTTCCCCCTTCAAACTCAACATTTCCTTTTGTTTTTCCAGAACCATTCTTGGTAATAATATTAATAACCCCACTGGAAGCATTATCTCCGTATAAAACCCCACTGGATCCCCCTTGAATCACTTCAATGCGCTCTACTTGAGCTAACGGGATTTGATTCCAATCAACTCCACTTGTATCGACATTATTAGCACGACGTCCATCAACTAATACTAAAACATTTAAAGCAGCCAGCTCTCCGAAGCCTGCTATATCAACGCTGGCTTGAGTGCCATTACCCATTAAGTCGCTAACTCTAACCCCTGCTACAGATTTAAGAACATCAATCACCCTATTAGCATTTGAACGTTTAATATCCTCTCGACTTACAACCGTTACGGCTGATGTACTTTTATCTAAATCCTCTTCATAACGGAAAGGAGTTACAGTAATTCTATCTAAATCAAACGTTTGTTCTGCATAAGCTAAAGGAACTAAAGAAACCAGACTAACAAGAATAGAACATAAGAACTTCATAAAATCTCCTTAAAAATAAGAAACCCTCAACCGTTTATTAGACGATTGAGGGTGTTCCCGCAACATTCTCAATATATTTAAGCATTTACCGTCTCTCGCAGGTGATGCAAAAATATCAGCAGGCATTCGGACTTAAGGGTTTCCCCCTTTACCGCAGCGGGACTGTCCTGGAATTAAACCAGAGTTTCCCTGAACTGATATACTAATTTATAACAATTTTACCAAGACTGAATTCTTCCCTCTGGCCAATAAAAACTCCCATAGGGAAAATAACAGTAAACTATAGACTACCGTAGATGCCACGGTGCTTCTATAAAATGGAATTGCAAGGATATAACACTGCTGAAGGCCAGCTAAAGTGTGAGGATAAAGACTTAAGAAAGATCCAAAATTAGTAATAACAAAGAACCCTATGGAAGAAACAAGACTCACAGCTATCACATTGGTATAACTTTTATGCTCTTTAAGCCAAATTCCCATAAAGCTAATAAGAAGAATGCTTCCCCAGGTAAAGATCATCGTATCATGGAACCCGATGAAGATATCGCTTAAAGCCATAAGGACAAGAGGAACCCAAACGCCCTGGCGCCCCTTCAAATACATTCCCCCAAATAAAGCTAAACTTAAGATTGGAGTAAAATTAGGTATGTGCACAAGCACCCGAGCGAAAACACCAAATGTAATAATCAGTAGAGCTAACATGAAATGTATTTTAGATAACCTTACACTTTAGTCAATACTTCTTTTTATTCAATCAAGGTCCCTAAACAAAATAGGCCCCGGAAAATAATTTTAGAAAATACCGTTTCAGACGCGCCGCAAACATCAGGGTATTGCGGAAAATCATTTTCAAAGGAGGATTAAACTGTCGCAGGAATTGATCATGGGCCAAAAGGGCTTTCTCCATTTCCGCCTTGGCTTTTGAGATCTGCTGGCTTTTAGCATCTACATGCCAACGAAAATCCGCCATCACTTGAGGGACATGCCCGAATGTATACCCTTGGGCTGACAAACGGATAAAGAATTCATAGTCCATCGCGTAATGATAATTGATATCAAGGAAGTTGCCCTCATCAAACACCTTCCGGCGGAAAAAAGTTGTTGTCGTTGGGATATAGAGCACATGAAGATACTTAAGCATGAACTCATCAAAACCCAACTCCTTGCGGACACGGATGAGATCGCCGTTGACATCTACGAAACGATAATCCCCGTAAAGTAAATCATACTCGGAATGCTTAGTAAACGCATCACGGATATGCTCAAAACATCCCGGCAAATATTCATCATCAGCATTTAGCCAGCCAACAATATCTCCCGAGGCGGCCTTAAATCCCTTATTGAGGGCATCGCTTTGTCCTTTGTCTTTCTCACAAATCACTTTAAGATGCGGGTAACGGGCCAAAATCTTTGAGGTCTCATCCGTTGAACAGTTATCCACAATGATGTGTTCGATATTTGCGTAATTCTGTGACAGGACACTTTCAATCGCTTCTGCGATAAATTTACCCTGGTTGAAAGAAGGAGTAACAATGGAGATTTTCAAAGATGTCCCCTTTTATAAACCGATCGGATCTTAAATGTTATACTTAGCTGCCAAGGCATCTTTGTAAAACATCTTAACCGTATCCAATGAATATTCGCTCAAGTCATACCCGACTAAAGATAATTTCTTAAGAATATCATTAGTAACTGTAATAACCTGGCATCCAATGGCATCTGCCTGAAAAATATTTAACAGCTCCCGCGGACTCGCCCAAATCAATTCTGCTGCAGGCGTAACCTTAAGGATTTCGACCGCAGCAGTCATTAACGGCACCGGATCACGGCCCGTATCTGCAATGCGTCCGGCAAAGACGGAAACATAACTCGGCACATGCGGATCCAAAGCAGCGGCAACATCCCTGACTTGCTCCAGCGTCATCATTGCCGTTACATTCAATTTAACCTTTTGGGCGGCTAATTTTTTTACCAAACTATAACATGTTTCCCTCTGGGTATTAGTGACCGGAATCTTGACATAAACATTATTGCCCCAGCTGGCAATCTCCATGGCTTGACGTTCCATATCTTTAAAATCATCGGAGAATACTTCAAATGAAATAGGCTTATCTTTGATAATAGATAAAATGTCCTTAGCAAAAGCACGATAATCACCAATCCCTGCCTTGTTCATAAGTGTGGGATTAGTTGTTAGCCCCTTGATATAAGGTTTGGCATACATCTCCAGCATCCCTGCCTTGTCTGCTCCGTCGGCAAAAATCTTAACCTTCAAGTCTTCAAGCTTTTTCATTTCTTATCTCCTAAGATAATTTGTGATGCTTCTAGTAAAGAACCTACGCGGTGATCAAACGATTCCGGCTGTTTTTCGGCATAACCGTAATCGATAAAGATAGTCTTGCAGCCGGCCCTTTTCCCCGCCTCGGTATCCCGCCAGCGATCGCCGACCATATAGCTTTTGCTTAAATCAATATTGTGCGCCTTTGCCGCCGCCAGTAAAGCGCCAGGCCGGGGTTTACGGCAATCGCAGTTATCCCCGTTATCATGAAAACAAGAAAGAAACTCATCGATCGCTAACCGTCCAGAAAGATCCTTATTAATCTCTTCCACCACTTCCCGCGACGTCTTTCCGCGAGCCACATCAGGCTGATTGGTTACAACGATCAACAAAAAACCCGCTTGACGAAGCGCCATCAATGCCTGCGGCACACCCGGCAATATTTCCACCTCTACCAAACCGGCCGGAGGGTACGGCTTGCCTTCCCGAACGTGAGCGCGATTGATAACCCCATCCCTATCCAAAAAAACAGCCCGGTTCATTACTTAGTCGACTCCCACTTCATTTCATGGGCCTTCAGCGACGGATGTGAAACAATCATATGCCAGACTACGGCCTGAAACGCCTCGGTGTGAGGCGTTACGGTTTCAGGGTCAACGGTCGGAATAATAACGGCCGCATCCGCGACCTGAGCGGTATAGCCCCCGTCTCTGCCTACTACACCAATCACTTTTGCCCCCACCTTTTTGGCACATTTTAATGCCTGCACCAGATTATTACTTATATTCTTTTCGGCATTTCCACCACCGACTGAAAAAATCAAAACACAATCTTTGGAATTGATCCTGCTTCCCAAAAGCCAATTAACAAAAGAAGAATCCCAACAGTCATCGTTGACCCTGGCCGTTAATTCGGAAACATTGTCTGTCGGGGCATAGGATTCGATGCCGGCTATCTTCCTAAAGTCGTTAACCGCGTGCCCAGCATTACCAGCCCCGCCGCCTACCCCTAGTATAAAAAGCCTGCCGGAGGATTTGCGTATACCGATCAAAATATCCACCATATTCTTAACCGCTACTTTATCTATCATTTCCGCAATCTTAACAACCTGCGATAAATATTTATCCACATATGCGTCATTATTACTCATTACGCCTCCTGTTCTTTTATTAGATAACAAGCCTTAAAGTTTATTTGAATTTAAAATATAGTTTTCCGTCTCAGCCAATCCGCTCATTTTGCCTATTTCGTAAAACCTCTCAGGAACCTCATATCCATACATCTGTTTTCTTGAAATAATATCCTGATAAAGTTCCGACAGATCAAAAACTTCTCTCTCTGCCATTGCATCAAAAGCTTTCTTTTTAAATATCCCCAATCCGTAGTCGATATAATCCATCCCCTTGATCTTACTTTTTTTATCGTAGGTGACTATTTTCCCGTTTTGAAAAACAATATTGCTACTATCCCAGGAATTATGATTTTTAAATACCGTCATCAAGCCTATACCGGTGCTTGTCATAAATGAATCATACACGCTCTTAAAATTAACGGTCAAATAAGAGTCCCCATACATCACAAAAAACGTATCCCCTAGCAAGGGCAAGGCCTTCTTGACGGCCCCTCCAGTTCCCAACAGCTTTTCCCCGTCTGCGGAAAACTTTACAGATAAACTGAATTTGCTTCCATCCCCGACAAACGCCTCTATTTGCTCACCAAGATGCCCGGTGCATATAACCACCTTATTGATACCGTTTTTCTTCAATAAATAAAGCTGGTGTGCGATAAAAGGCTCGCCGGCAACCGTAACCAATGCCTTGGGTATCGTTTCCGTGATCGGCCGCAAGCGGGTGGCTGTCCCGCCAGCTAAGATCACAACAGGAGGCATCATGACTGCGTCATCACCTTGGTCCCTTCAAAATCAAACCTGAAACGCACCTCTTCTAATCCCGCACCACTCATCG
>JBAXBI010000004.1:0-19613 GCA_037142055.1 Candidatus Omnitrophota bacterium
CAAAGTGATAGCCAAGACAATAAAAAGAGCGGAAGAACTCTTCAAAGGTTCAAAAAAGTTATATTTACTTAAATACATAAGCTTGATAATACGTAAATAATAAAAAAGAGCGACTACGCTATTTAACACCGCAACAATAGCTAGAGTATAATACTTAGCTTGTATAACAGAGGCAATAACAACAAACTTTGCCATAAATCCAGCTAAAGGAGGTAAACCAGCCAAAGACAATAGCGAAGCGGCCATCACTAATGCTGCTAAAGGATATTGACGTGAAAGCCCTGCGTATTGTTCAATCTGATCTCTTCCAGTTAAAATCACACAACCAAAGGCCCCTACGTTCATAAATACATACATAAACAAATAAATTAAAAGAGCTTTAATTCCAACCGTATTAACAACGGCTAAAGCCATTAACATAAACCCTGCATGAGCAATGGAAGAATAAGCCAACATTCGTTTCACATTAGTCTGCTTTAAAGCAATGATATTACCGATAGTCATTGTAAGAATTGCTAATATTTGTGCCAATTGGCTCCATGGCATAATTACAGAAACGTGACTACCTATAAAAACACGTAATAAAAGAGCAAACCCCATGGCTTTAGGACCAATAGATAGAAAGGCCGTAACCGCAGTAGGAGCCCCTTGATAAGCATCAGGAGCTGCCATGTGGAATGGAGCCAGTGAACACTTAAAGCTAAGACCGACTAGAATAAACACCATGCTTAAAAGAAACGCTGCCTTATAACCATGCCCCTCTTGTAACAGTGTCGTCATAGAGGAAAGATCAAGGGTTCCAAACAATCCATAAATCAGTGAAATGCCATAAAGCATAATACCGGTCGATAAAGCCCCAAATAGAAAATATTTAAGACCAGCCTCCGAAGAGAATATATTATTCTTAAAGTATCCGACTAAAATATAAGAAATGATTGATACGGCTTCAAGGGCAATATAAATCATCAAGAGATTTTTGGTGGAGACTGCCAACATCATGGATATGGCTAACGACAAAATAAAGAAATAATATTCCGCTTTATCCTCTTCTTGTATTTGATTATCCCCCATCGATAAGAATATGATAAAACCTGTAGACATCAATATTAAAGCACGGAAAAATAATGAAATTCCATCTCCATGTATGAGATTGAAGAAAGCTGTCGTTGGACTTGCCGCCGCAGCTGGCAGAAGAATAAAAGCACCTACTACACCTAAAATAGCAAAAAGACCTAAGAATTTCTTAATAGAAGAGACAACCCCTCCCAATAAGAGCACCAAGGCAAAGACGAATAGACATATTTCAGGATATAAGAATTGAATTGTCATATTAGAATAAATGAAGAACTCTTTCTATAAATAGCTGTTGAAAGTTCAAGACGATCGAAGGACAAATACCAACAATCAAGGTAATAGCAATAAGCGGCACAACTGTCACAAGCTCAAGGACATTCATATCCCCATAAGAAGCACATTTGGAATTAAGCGTTCCCAATAAAACGCGTTGTAACATATACAAGAAATACGCGACTCCAATAATTAACCCAATGGCTGCAAGAGTTACAAGCCAGGGACAAAGCCCAAAAGCCCCAACTAAAGCCAAGAACTCTCCTACAAAGCCGCTTAAACCTGGAAGACCTAAGGAGGCTAACGACAAAAAGGTTAAACAAAAAGCATAAAATGGCATCGATGACGAAAGACCACCAAATTGATTCATCTCTCTGGTATGAGCACGGTCATATAAAACACCCACCATCAAGAACATACCGCCTGTAATAATTCCATGATTAAACATCTCTAAAATCGCACCATTAAATCCTGTTGTATTTAACGCAGCAGCCCCTAAAAGGACAAACCCCATATGACTTACCGATGAATAGGCCACCATTTTCTTAAAATCTGTTTGCGCCATGGCCACACAAGCACCATAGACAATATTGACAACAGCTAAAACTGCAAGCCATGGAGATAAAGTACAAAAGGCTGTTTTAAATAACGGAAAACAGATGCGAAATAACCCATACCCTCCCATTTTAAGCAATACCCCTGCCAACAAAACACTAACTGGTGTGGGAGCCTCTACGTGAGCATCAGGAAGCCAAGTATGAAAAGGAAAGATAGGAACCTTGACCGCAAAAGCTATAAAGAAAGCAAAGAACAAAATCATTTGCCAATGAGGATCAAAACCTGCGTCAGCTAATTTTAAAATATCAAAGGTATGAGGATTAGAGAGAAAATAGACTGTTAGAATTCCAAGAAGCATTAAAACAGAACCGGCTAAGGTATATAAAAAGAATTTAACAGCGGCATATTCACGCCGTGGTCCTCCCCATATGCCTATTAAAAAATACATCGGAATAAGAACCAATTCCCAAAAGATATAAAACAATACCAAATCCAGCGCCAAGAATGTTCCCAACATGCCTATCATCAACAAGAGATAGAAAATAAAATATTCTTTTACACGATCCTTAATCCCCCAAGAAGCCAGACACGCTAGAAAACCTAATAGCCCAGTTAAGAATATTAAGGCAACACTTAGACCATCTACTCCTAGATAATACCAAACGTTAAAACACGCAAACCAAGGCTGGTGTTCTACAAATTGCATAGAACTATTGGTCTTATCAAAAGTCATCACCAAATAAATACTAGCCACAAAAACCAGCCCCGTAACGAGAAGTGCTGAATACTTAATGCACTTATCAAGACGAGAAGGTGTCAAAAGGATCAGAACAATGCCTACCAACGGTAAAAAGATAATTGAAGATAATAAAGGAATCATATTTTTAATAACCAGATTAATAACAATACAACGCTAAAGACTTGTACCAATAAATAATTCTGAATAAGACCTGTCTGAGTTCGACGTAAAAGCCCTGAACAAAACTGCACTACTTCTGCTGTACCATTGACGACTCCATCAACAATCTTAGCATCAAAGCTAAAAGCACCTCGACAAAAGGCTAAACATGGTTTAATCAAATAGGCATCATATATTTCATCGATATAATACTTGTTTACCAAGAGATTATGTAACCCTTGGATAGACGCTACAGGAACTAAGACCACACGACGAATATACAAAAGGTACGCTAAAGCTAAGCCCGTAAGACTAACTACCGTTGAAATCGCCATGATAACAAAACTTCCCTGAGCACCCTCTGCCGCTTCTTTCAAAGGAGAACCAATAAAACCTGCAAAAGCTGCAAAGAAAGATAGAACAATCAAAGGAACCGTCATCGTTAAAGGTGATTCATGTGCGTGCAGCTCACTTCTGGCCTTGCCAAATAAAACCAAAATGATAAGCCTCGACATATAAAACGCTGTTAAGAAGCTTGTCAAAAGAGCAACCACAAACAAAACCGGATGATGATTATTCCAAGCTGTCAGAAGAATTTCATCCTTGGACCAAAAACCCGCAAACGGTGGTACTCCAGCTAAAGCTAAGGTGCCAATACAAAAAGTCACCCCAGTTATTTTCATCTTAGATAAAAGTCCACCCATTTTCTGTATATCCTGAGTTCCAACGGCATGGATGACGCTACCTGCGCACAAAAATAACAGCGCTTTGAAGAAAGCATGGGTCATTAAATGAAATGTACCAGCACTCAAGCCCCCCACACCTAAACCTAACATCATAAGGCCCAGCTGACTAATGGTTGAATACGCTAGAACTCGTTTAATATCATTATTAACGGTTGCAATACTAGCTGCCATCAAAGCAGAAATTCCACCGATAACAGCCACCGTTTGCAACGCCATAGGATGATCTACAAAAAGTGGAAAGCAACGGGCCACAAGATAAACACCAGCTGCCACCATGGTAGCCGCATGAATCAAAGCTGATACTGCAGTCGGACCTTCCATGGCATCAGGAAGCCATACATGCAAAGGAAACTGTGCTGACTTCCCCATAGCACCGGTAAAAATCAAAATAGCAGCTAATGTAAGAATAGGTTCTGGTCCAGTTAAAGACTTTAAATCAGTAAAATGAAACGTCCCACAGGTGAAAAATAAAAGCAACATACCCACTAAAAACCCTGTATCGCCAATCCTTGTGGTTATAAACGCTTTGAGACCCGCCCTGGCAGCAGCCGGACGCTCATACCAGAAAGCGATCAATAAATAAGAACAAAGCCCCACTCCTTCCCAAAAGATTAGCAGCAGGACAAAATTATCCGCCAATACTAATCCAAGCATTGAAGACATAAAAAGTGAAATGTAGGCGAAATACCTGGAAAAACGGGGATCATCATGCATATACCCAATTGAATAAATCAGGATAAACGTTCCGATAAAGGTGACAATCAGCAGCATCATAATCGTCAGTGGATCGATAATAATGCCAAAATTCAAAGGTTTTCCACCAATGGTGAGCCAAGTTCCCAAGCTATAAGAAGCTTCTCCAGCCTTAAAGCATTCGAAGACTCTTAACGAGAACAAAAATGATACTATCGAAGCTGTAATAGCCACATAGGCACTGACTATCTTTAGCCGGCGACCAAAAAAGATATTGATCACAAAAGCTAAAAATGGAAATAAAGGAATGTAATGTGCGATTTGCATTGCTACTCTTTCATTAAAGTAAAGCCATCAGTAAAGAGAGATTTTCTATCCCGATATATTGCAATAATTAAAACAAGACCTACAACACTTGCGGCCGCTGCGATGGCTATGACAAAAAGACCAAATACCTGCCCCATACCATCGGGGGTCCCTAAATATTTATTAAAAGCGACCAAATTAATGTTGGCGGCATTTAATATCAATTCGATAGATATTAAGATACCAATAACATTACGTCGAGTTAGCGCTCCATAAATTCCTACACAAAAAAGAAAAGCACTCAAAAAAGTGAAATAAGCTAAAGGTATCATTTCTTGACCTTTCCTATCACAATAGCTCCCACCATGGCAGCTAATAATATAACCGACATGAATTCAAATGGCAGTGCATAATTGGTCATTAGCGATTGCCCCACTTGAATAAGGCTGGTCGATGGTCTCTCGACCACCATTTTAGCCCATGGATGTTGCGCGAAAATTCGACAAATAATAAACAACAGAAGTACTGTGATAAAAATAGAAAGACCCCATTGTTTGCTTGTCTGTCGAATGGACCTATCTCCAATGTGGGAAGTTAACTTAATAGCAAAAACAAACAACGTAATGATTCCCCCTACATACACTAAAATCTGTACAACCCCTAAGAATGCTGCATCTAAATAGAAATATATCCCAGCCACACTTAAAAGGGTCATGGCTAACCACAACGCACAATGAAAAATATCCCGCTGGGTTACGGACAAGACAGCAAAAACACAGGCGCATAGAGTTATAAAATAAAAAACCAGCTCACTCATTAACTAACTCCCCCATCTACATGTTTATATTTCTCACCACTCATAAGATCAATGCTCAACAAATCCTTATGGTCAAAATATGAAACTTCATACATCTTATTAAGGAAAATTGCATCGGTTGGACATATTTCTTCACAAAAACCACAGAAACAACACAATTCTGCATTAAAAGTAAATTTTGTTATATTCTTAGTTTTATTATCCTCAAGAGTCTTATGCCCTAAATCTAACGCTGCAGTAGGACAAATCTTGATACACTGATAACAAATAACACATTTATCCGGGTAAAGATCCACCATCCCACGGAAACGTTCCTTCATGTCTTGTTTGACAACCGGATAGTTAAGCGTGACAGACTTTTTAAAGAAATTATAAAAAGTCACCTTAAATCCTTTAAGGATGCTATAAAAACCAACAAAGATTCTTTTAATATAAATAAATAACATAATTTTTTCTACTCACTCAATGCTGTGCGAAATAAACCATAAACCAACCGCTTATTAATATATTCAATAAAGCAACTGGTGTTAAGACCTTCCAAGCAAAAGACATCATCTGATCCATTCTCAAACGAGGCAAAGTCCAACGCATCCACATCAAAAAGAAAACAAGCCCATAAGACTTCAACAAAAACCAAACGATCCCAGGTAACCAAGGTCCTTGCCACCCACCTAGAAAAAGCGTCGTACCAATAGCAGAAATGATAAACATATTGGTATATTCAGCAACGAAAAACATCGCAAATTTCATACCCGAGTATTCTGTATGATAACCGGCTACCAACTCAGATTCAGCTTCAGGAATATCAAAAGGAACCCGATTAACCTCTGCAGTAGCCGAAATAAAATAAATTAAAAATGCTAACGCTAAGTGTGGCTGAAAAATATACCATACATGATCTTGGGCATGAACGATTCCCTGCATTGATAAGGTGCCCGCTTGCATAACGACCAAAAGGACAGATAATAAAAGTGGAACCTCATAACTAATAATCTGGGCGGCAGAACGTAAGCCTCCTAAAAGAGAATACTTATTATTAGATCCCCGCCCTGCCATGAAGATCCCTAAAACACAAAGAGAAGTTACAGAACAGATATAAAGAACCCCAACATTTAAATCCAGAATACTCATTTTAGCACTAAAAGGAATGACCAAGAATGCCATAACAACAGGGACTGTCACAAAAAATGGAGCCAACCACCACGATAGAAAATCAACTCCATTTGGAACAATATCTTCTTTTAAAAGAAGTTTAATGGTGTCTGCAATAGGTTGCAGTGTACCGTGAGGGCCTGTCATCATAGGTCCTAATCGAGTTTGAATCCGCGCGGACACTTTTCTTTCAAGCCAAATCAAAAACATGGCTGACACAGCTATGAACCCAAGGGCACAAAGTCCTTTAAGAAGCATGGCTATCATCGATCAATTTCTCCCATAACTATATCTAAACTTCCAAGCACACACACCGCATCAGAAATGTTCAGTCCCTTAACTAACTCCTCAAGAACTCCAAGATTAGAAAAAGATGGAGAACGAATCTTACAACGGTAAGGATTAAATCCCGCCTCGGCAACTAGATAAAATCCCAATTCCCCTCTAGGATTTTCTGTACGCATGTAGGTCTCCCCAGTTCCACGGAAGACACGGTTAACCTTAGAGACTGGGTTTCCTTCTGGGATAGCACCAATGGCCTGTTCAATAATCCGCAGACTCTGCTCTATTTCATCAAGTTTCACCTTAAAACGATCCCAAGAGTCCCCTACAATTCCAACTGGCACATCAAAATCAAATTTATCATAAACCAAATAAGGTTCTTCTTTACGAGTATCCCATTTAACACCGGAAGCACGTAACATAGGTCCTGTGATACTGTAATTAAGAGCTTGCTCTTTTGTTAGAATACCTATATTCTTCGAACGAGCTAAAAAGATAACGTTGTAGGTTAACAATTCATTGTATTCCATCAACTGTTTGCGTTCGTACTTAATAAAATCTTTAATAATCTCTTCTGTCCCAGCTGGAATGTCCCCGCTTACACCACCTATACGCATATAATTATAGGTAAGGCGACTACCGCAGATACTATCAAAAAGCTCAACAATTTTCTCCCGATCGCTGAAAGCATAAAAAAGCGGCGTAGCATAGGCTCCTAAATCCTGCGCAAATGTACCAATGGCCACTAAGTGACTAGCTACACGATTAAGCTCGGCGATAATAACCCTTAAATACTGCGCTCTTGGTGTCACGGCTATATTTAACAGCTTCTCAACAGCAAGACAAAATCCAAGATTGTTATTCATAGAAGCTAAATAATCAAGGCGATCTGTAAAAGGAATAAACTGAGTATAAGTGCGATTCTCAGCAATTTTCTCAATACTTCGGTGCAAATAACCTAGATGAGGCTTGCAACTGACAACAATTTCACCATCTAACACTAGTTCTAAATACAAAACTCCGTGTGTTGACGGATGCTGTGGCCCCATGTTAACTGTTAATAACTCTCCCATATTATCCTTTTAACCCCTGCGATTGGGGCCTTGGAATAAAATCAGCCCTTTTAAAGTCTTTACGAAGAGGATGATCACTCCATGCATCGGGATTCATGATTCTCCTTAAATCCGGATGATTCACAAATCTAATTCCAAAAAGATCAAACGTTTCTCTTTCCAACCAATCAGCAGAACGACATAGGCATGATACAGATTCGACTGCTAAATCATCTAAGGTCACAATAACTTTTAGGGTTAACATAAAATGGTTGAGAAATGAATATAAATGGTACACAACCTCCATTTTATCTTTACGGTCAACAGCTGTCACACAATGGCAATTCTCAAAAGCCATTTCGCTTTTAAGAAAAGTGGAGACCTCCAATAAGGCTGTTTTAGGAATCACCAAAGCGTTTGGGGTTTCTTCAACGGCAAGATCTGGAAATCTATTTTTTATCTGTATTAGGACTTCGCTGTTTTGCATTCTTTATTTTTTCCTGCAATTTCATAATTCCATGTAACAAGTTCTCAGGACGAGGAGGACATCCTGCCACATAAACATCCACCGGAACACCTAACTCCTCTGTTCCCTTAACGACCGAATAAGTGTCGTGATAAAAAATCCCACCACCAATAGCACAATTGCCCATAGCAATCACATACTTAGGCTCAGGCATTTGGGCGTAAAGTTTCTTAAGGCAATCCCCCATTTTCACACAAATAGTTCCTGCGACAATCATCACATCACACTGACGGGGACTGCCACGAAAAACACCAGAACCTATGCGATCGATATCAAAACGAGAAGCGCCAGTCGCCATCATTTCAATAGCACAACAAGATAGTCCGAAAGTCAGAGGCCAAAGGGATGAACCTTTAGCCCATTTCATCAAATCTTCACTCTTAGTCAATATGATTTCACCACCTGGAAACTTCTCTATTATACGTTCGCCTGGGATTTGCTCATTTATTGCCATTGCAGAGCTCCTTTTTTCCAAGCATAAAAAAGTCCTACTGCAAGGATCAAAATGAATGCTGCCATTTCAAAATAAGCCCCCATTCCCAACTGGCGAAACACTACTGCCCAAGGCATCGTAAAGAGAATCTCCACATCAAAAATGACAAAAATGAGAGCAAAAAGGTAATAACGGACATTAAATTGAACTCTGGAATCCCCCTTGATAATTTCTCCACATTCGTAGGGAGAATTCTTGGCAGGACTAGGCGCTCGCGGACGCAACGCCCAAGAAACAATAAAAGCTGAGGCCACAAATGCAATACCTAAAAGGAAGAAAAAGATAATGTATAAATAATCAGGCAACATAAATGTCGAATCCTAACATCATATTTTATCCCAGTCCATACGTACTACTACTTACCGTTCACTATGCACAACTGATACTAGAACATGAATTTACAACACTTTTGA
The DNA here is from genome assembly GCA_037142055.1 of Candidatus Omnitrophota bacterium. Classification (GTDB taxonomy): domain Bacteria; phylum Omnitrophota; class Gorgyraeia; order Zapsychrales; family Fredricksoniimonadaceae; genus JACQCF01. The sequence goes on from JBAXBI010000004.1 coordinate 9,284, forward strand.
CGAAAGAATTAATTAGAACCATTCCCCGTTAAAAGAATGTTTTGATTTTCCTTCAACGAATCTTGAAAATTAAAAGTTTCACTTGTGTATTGCTTATACCCCGGATAATTAACCGTCAAATAATAATCAACAACCTTAGGATCAGGGCCACTGCTATAAATATATCTTGGGATTGTATTTATCCTATACTTACCATTAACATCACTCATTCCTGTATAAGAATTAGTCGAATAACCATTAGCGACAGCCGTAAGAATTACAGCTACTCCACCTAATGGTTTTCTCCATTCATTGAAAACTTGGCCTGATAACTGAGAATATGTTTGTTTCTTTTCTTGAGCATACACAAAATGATTAGGAGAATTTAAGCTAAAAAATAAGAAAATTGAAACGCTTCCAATAATAAAAATTTTTCCCATATTTATCCTCCCTTTAATGCGATCTGATTTATATACACAATTCTTAGGACAGGTATTAACAGTCTTAACTTGTATTTAACTCCCCAATTTCTTTCTGCTTATTAAATACTGTTACTTGGTTTCTCCCTTTTGCTTTGGAATATAATAATGCCCTATCTGCTTCATCAATTAATTTCTTATACTCTATATTCTCCGTTGATGCCGTCACTCCTAAGCTGACTGTGATTTGCACAACCTCTTCTTTATCATCTTTCTTTACCTTAAATGAATCATTTGCAATTTCTGAACGAATTCTCTCAGCCAAACATGTTCCTTCTATAACAGTGTAATTAGGAAGAATTACGCTTATCTCCTCTCCCCCATATCTAATAACCTTACCCTTTTCTCCCACAGCCTTTTGTATTTTACTTGCTGTAATCTGTAAAACATCATCTCCTACTAAATGTCCATACGTATCATTAAATTTCTTAAAATAATCCACATCAATCATAATAAAGGCAATAGGCAAATGCTTCTTTACATTCGCATTGATCATGTTCTGTAAGTTATTCTTTATAAAACTTCCCTTTAAAATAGGTAATTTATCATCTAACTCTTCATTTCTTCTAGCCTCAGATGCTTTTTCTGAATCTGCAACGATAGGCGCAAGACCAGGAAAAATTACCGCTCGTAACTGCTTATTAAAAGCCTCAACACATCCACTGATAAATCCAATGTAAGACTTGTATTCTAAAATATTAATATTGGCATTGATGCTTAAGACTCCATCTACATCCTTGGGAATATCAAGAATATTTACTGGAGCAGTAATAAGTAGTCTTACTAATAGCCCTACGTCCGATTGCATTTTAGGACCAATTATTTCTCCATAAACATACTTACTTAACTCTTCAGACGTAATTTGCCCTTCTCCTTCTGTTTCCTCATATCCCCTGCTGATTTTATGAAATATTCTCTCCAAGGCTCCTTTATGAATATCAAAACCATCCGAACATAAAAAACCAATAAATGTTAGAAATATTCCTGCTGGGTTTGTGGCTATCTTGTCAGACAACAAATTGTATTGTAAAAGTCGTTTTAAGGTAGGTATTTTATCCTTGAAGCGAATGGCAAGCGTTTCATATTTAGGGACTCGATGTGCAAAGAATTCAGAGAATACAAAATTCAGTATCTCAGAACCTCCCCCTTGATTAATTAAAATCCTAACCTCTACATCTATATCTTGTCTGGTTAAAAAGGATACATTACTCATTCGAAGAACTCCATTCAGGTTACATTATAATCCAATAAAGCATGTTTTACTATATCTTGATTCCTAAAATGTTTTAATGTTTGAATTCAGTTGCAAGAACTAAATGTTTAATCCCCTCCCTAGATGCGACATCAACAACCTGTACAACAAAATCATACTTGGTGCTGCGGTCGCCACTAATAATAATAGCAGGATCTTTATATTTTTTAGCCAAAGAATGAAGTTTAAATTTCAAAAGATTAAGATCAAACCGTAAATTATAACGTTGATTCTCTAAGTAAACATCTCCCGTAGCCGTAATTGTAATATTAATATCCTTATTCTCAACAGGTCCTTCATTATGAGAAACCTGAGGAAGAGCAATTTTAATACTTGAACGATAAATAAAAGGAGTTGTCACCATAAAGATAATCAAAAGCACCAAAATAACATCCGTAAAAGGAGCAATATTGATATCTGCAATCAGGTGAGAATTTCGTTCGCGTCTTTTCATTTTATTTTCTCTTTGCGCACAAATCTAAAAGTTCAGAAGCTGTTAATTCCATATCTAAAACAAAATTATCAACTTTCCGAACAAAATAGTTATAACTGACAACAGCAGGAATAGCAACCAATAGACCTGTCGCAGTACATACAAGAGCCTCTGAAATACCAGCAGTTACAACATCCATTCCCCCTGAAGCAGTTCGGGCAACATCATGAAAAGCCCGAATAATCCCAAGAACTGTACCAAATAAACCAATATAAACAGCAATTCCTCCAATAGTACCAACAATACTAGTGAATCGTTCTAACTTAACTGTTTGAATGGTAATCTCACGTTCCATGGCATTTGAAATTAATTTTTCGTCATATCCATTAAGATTAAGTCCAGAACAAGCAACCATAGAAGAAGGCGTATCCGTGTTCCGACAAAAATCAATCGCATTGAGCACTTGATTACGATTAACATCTTTACGAATTTCTTCCATCAACTGCACACGTGTCACTCTGGAGCGACGCTTGAAATACAATAGGCGTTCGATGATTACGCCAATGGATAATATCGAACAAAAAATTAATATGTACATAGTCAAACCACCAGCATGAATAATCTCAAAAATACTTTTATCTTGAAACATCTTATCCTCTCTCCCTACCAACAGGCAGGTTCAATAGAAATTCATTGTCAACGTCTTTTAAGATAACGATTAAATAAGACTACAAATCGAGTCTTAAATTTTGGGCTTAATTGTAATGTATTTTCATTTGCACGTCAAAATCTTTATGGTATTATATTGGCTCTTTATTTCTGGAGGAAATTATGAAGAAAAAAATGTTCAAAACAGCATCGAAAAAACCAATCAATGGAGCACAAGCGCTCATTAAATGTCTAGAGAATTTCGGTGTTGAATATATTTTCGGACTTTCGGGTGGAGCGGCTATCCCAATTTTTGATGCTTTGGTTGGTTCAAAAATTAAACTCATTTTAGTACGTCATGAACAAGGGGCTACACACATGGCGGACGGGTATGCTCGTGCAACCGGGAAACCTGGCGTTGTTCTTGTGACCTCTGGTCCTGGGGCGACCAACACAGTGACCGGTATTCTAACAGCCTTAATGGACTCCATTCCCATAATTGTACTTTGTGGCCAGACAATATCTCCTATGTTGGGCAAGGACGCATTCCAAGAAGCTGATATTTCTGGTATTACCATGCCCATTGTTAAACACAGCTATTTAATTAAAGATACCAATACCATCCCTCGTGTTATTAAGGAAGCTTGGCATATTTGTCAAACAGGACGACCTGGCCCTGTTCTTTTAGATTTACCTAAAGATATTACCTCCGCCACATTTACTGGCTCAAGCTTAGATCCAGAAATGGATATTCCAGGCTATAAAGTGCCTCCAGCACCGCGTAAGGCAGAAATCTTAAAAATGGCCAAATTCTTTAAGGGTTCTAAGAAACCCTTACTCCTTGTCGGTCATGGTGCAGTCATTGCCAAAGCTTCTGATGCGGTTAAGAAATTAGCAGAAAAGCTCAACGCTCCTGTGACCAATACACTTTTAGGAAAAGGCGCCTTCCCTGAAACTCATCCTCTGTCTTTGGGAATGCTAGGGATGCATGGAACAGCCTACTCTAATAAAGCCTTGACTAACTGTGACCTGATTTTATCCATCGGTTCTCGATGGGACGACAGAATCAATGGTAACAATAATGAATTCTGCGTTGGCGCTAAGAAACTTCATATAGATATCGACTTCGCTGAAATTAACAAAATTGTTAAACCCGATTCCTGGATTGTCGGTGACGCCAAAGCAATTATAAAAGAATTGATTAAATACATCGAACCTTTAGATACTAAAGAATGGCTTGCAGAGTTGGCCTATTATCGCAAAGAATTCCCTTTAAAATATTCTAATGACCATGGCTTAACAGCCCAATACGCCATTGATTGCTGTTATAAAGTGACCCAAGGAAAAGCTATTGTAGCCACTGATGTAGGCCAACATCAAATGTGGGCTGCCCAGTTTTATTTATCCGACCGCGGTAATGATTGGCTTTCCTCTGGCGGGGCTGGAACTATGGGCTTTGGCTTCCCTGCTGCTATCGGAGCCCAGTTTGGACGTCCTGGTGAATTGGTTATCGCTATTGTAGGTGACGGTGGTTTCCAAATGACACTTTGTGAATTAGCTACAGCTTTCATTAATAAGCTACCTGTTAAGGTGCTTATTATTGACAATAAATATTTAGGAATGGTCCGCCAATGGCAAGAGTTATTCTTCGACAACCGCCTCTCTGGGGTCGATCTAGAAGGCAACCCCAACTTTGCTAAGTTAGCAGAAAGCTATGGAATAAAGGCTTTCCATATTCACAAAACAGATCATTGTTACGATATCATGAAAGAGGCTATGGCCTATAACGGCCCCTGCGTCATTCATGCTGAGGTCATTAAAGAAGGCAACGTGTTCCCCATGGTTCCAGCTGGTAAAAGCGCCCACCATATGATTATTGAGGCGCCGACAGAAAAACTTGAGAAACCCAGCGGCTCAACATAGAAGTGCGGGCTTATCTTTAAGCCCTACATAGGATTATAAAATGAATACATCTAATACACATACAATCAGCGTTTTAGTTGCTAATAAACCCGGCGTCTTAGTACGCATTGCCTTGGTGTTTGCAAGGCGTGGTTATAATATCGATTCTTTAGTGGTCTCTCCAACCGTTAATCCTAAGTTCTCCCGAATGACCATAACGGCTAAGGGCGACCCTCAAACACTAGAACAAATTATCAAGAACGTAGCTAAACTGGTGGATGTCATTCATTGCGGTGAACATGATATGACATGTTCCATTGAAAAAGAATTAGCCTTATTTAAAATCAAAGCCTCCCCCGCTTCTAAAGCCTTTATCAAAAAGCATAGCTCAAAATATCACATCAAAATTGATGATAGTTCTCAAAATCACCTTGTTATAGAACAAACAGGCACAACAGCAGAACTAGATGAATTTGAAGTCTTAATTAAAAAGTACAACTTAGTAGAAATGGTTCGTACTGGTAAGGTGTTAATAACTAAGGGGAAAGAGTCGACTTAGAGCAAGGAATTATTTTAGGAAGTTCTTTGGGCGGTAAGATGATCGATGCTATTTCAATATACTCACCTGTATGTTCAAGGGAAGTAATCAGACAACGCTCAGCATCAAATGCAGGATGATCAACACCTAAATATTGTGCAATAACAGATTTAAGAGCCTCTAATTCTAAATATAAAATAAACTGTTTTTCCTGATTATCATTAAAATTAAAGAAAGAAACCAACATATTAAAATCTAACTCTAAAATATCTGTCAAGGTTTTATGATGACAAAAGGAAGATAAACCTGTTTGAGCGCTGATCTCGCTAGAGCAGTTGATTTTAGCAAATTCAAAACTTAAGAATTTTTCTTCAAAATCTACGCGAATATTAAGACCTGAAGAACTATCAGAACACGGCATAGCTAAAAGTACCATGAAACCCTTATAAGAGCAAGTATTCTATAAAAGGTATTTTTTATTGAATTTATTAACAATCACTTAATTTTAACTTAATATAATAATAACAAACTTAAAATAAATTATGCCCGTACGCTTTGCTATTAATATTAAACCATCCTCTACACAAGACTTCTCCCAAGTCCCTGAGAACAGCCTTCATTTTTTAGAAGGCACCAATGGGGCAACCATTATTCTTATTCATGGACTAACGGGAACTCCTCGGGAAATGGGTTTTATTGCTAGATCACTTAACAAAAGTGGATTCTCAGTTCTAGCCCCTCGTTTGGCTAATCATGGCGAACATATTCAAACTTTACGAGACACGACCTGGCAAGAATTCTACCAATCCGTTAAAGATACCTTTGAAACTTTAGAGTCTAATCCACGCAAAGGCCCTGTATTTGTTGCAGGTTTATCCGTAGGAGCCCTTTTTGGCTTACTTTTATCTCTTGATTATCCAGATCGTATCAGCGGAGTCAGTTGTCTGTCTCCTATCTTATTCTATGACGGCTGGAATGCTCCTAAATGGCGTTTCTTGCTGCCATTGGTCTTTAAGACTCCACTTAAGAATTTTTTCTATTTTAAAGAAGAACCTCCCTATGGCATCAAAAATGAAGGCATCCGCCGCTTAGTTCATCAACATTACATGGAAAAAGAATTAGAAGACGATATTGACGCTTATGAACAAGGCTATCCCTTTTATCCTGTGACCCTTCTTTATCAACATCATCTTTTGATTAAATATCTGAAAAAAAGACTACAACAGGTTAAAACCCCTGTCCAAATGATTCAAGCCCATGAAGACGACATGAGTTCTCCGCGCAATTCTCAATATATCTATGACCATATTTCTTCTCAAAAGAAAGAAATCTTTATGCTTTATAACTCCTATCATGTCATCAGCGCTGACCAGGAACGCATGAAGGTTGTCTCTCAAATGCAGCGTTTTTTTAATGAAATCCTAGAGGAATCCCATCATGCTTAGAATCCAAAATTTATCTAATTGTGCTGTCTTCTTTGACTTTGATAACACCATTACGACGGGAGATGTCTTTGATGAAATTATCCAAAACTTTTCTATTAATGGCGACTGGATTCGTTATGAAAACCTCTGGAGAGACGGAAAAATAGGTTCCAAAGAGTGCATCGAGGAGCAACTAAAAGGTATTCGAGCAGAAAAAGAATTACTTAACAAATTCTTAAAAAGCGTGAAGCTTGACCCCTCATTTAAGAATTTACTCTCCCTTTTAAGACGATATAACGTTCACCCTGTAATATTAAGCGACAGCTTTACATATTTTATCAACACAATTCTTAAACATCACAATATAAGAAACGTCCCCGTTTACGCCAATACATTTCGTTTTGAAGGACAACGTTTAATCCCATCCTTCCCTTATAGAAATGCCAACTGTAAACGTTGCGCTCACTGTAAACGCACCCATCTTCTAAAACCCAGCATGGCTAAAAGAACAAAAATCTATATAGGAGATGGCCTGTCAGATATTTGTCCCTGCTTAGAAGCAGATATAGTGTTTGCAAAAGATAAACTTATCGATTATCTTAAGAAAGAAAAAAGAACCTGTTTAGAATTTAAACATTTAAAAGACGTGTACGACCTACTAAAGAAAGCCCAAACATGAATATCAAAACAAGCTCATTCGACGAAGAACTTCTTAAAATTGAATCTAAATATTGCTCTTGGGGCGATACGGTGCATTATGCTAAAGAATTAAACATTTTCACCAACGCTGATGGAACCTATCTTTATGACCGCCAAGGCACTCCTTATTTAGACTTACAAATGTGGTATTCAGCGGTTAATTTTGGTTATAAAAACAAACGTCTTAACGATGCTGTAAAGAAACAAATTGATACTCTCCCCCAATTAGCTTGCCAATACTTGCATGAAGAGAAAATCAAGCTGGCTGAAAAGATCGCGGTCGATATCGAGAAGAAATTTAACGTTAAAGGTCGGGTCCATTTTAATGTTGGTGGTGCGCAAGCTGTTGAAGACGCTATTAAGGTCATCCGTAACCATACTGGAAAGAACCATATGTTTGCCTTTATGGGAGGCTACCATGGCCGTACGCTTGGAGCTACATCCATAACCTCCAGCTATCGCTACCGTGAACATTTTGGTCACTTTTCTGATAGAGCCACTTTTATTCCCTATCCCTATCAATTCCGTTGCCCTTCAGACAAGAAAGAAAAATGCTGCGATCTGAGCTGTTTAAAACCTTTCCAGAAACTCTTTGAATCCGAATATTATTCTGTCGTCAATACAAAGAATAATAACTGCGAATTTGGTGCATTCTTTGTGGAACCAGTCCAAGCCACAGGCGGATACATCATCCCTCCACAGAATTATTTTAAAGAATTAAAAAAGACGTTAGATAAATATAACATTCTATTTGTCGACGATGAGATTCAAATGGGCTTCTATAGAACCGGTAAACTTTGGGCGATTGAACATTTTGATGTTATTCCTGACATTATTGTCTTTGGTAAAGCCCTTACCAATGGATTAAACCCTATCTCAGGTATTTGGGCTAAAGATGAGCTTATAAACCCCAAGGTCTGGGGCCCTGGAATGACTCACTCAACATTTTCTTCTAATCCTTTAGGAACTGCTGCAGGACTTGCCGTTATGAATCTTATTGAAGATTCAGATTTCCAAACTTCCGTTCCTCAAAAGGGCGCCTATTTTATTAAAAAGCTTAATGTTCTAAAAGATAAATACCCCTTTATCGGAGAAGTGGCAGGCTTGGGGTTAGCTCTTCGCATTGAAATGTGCCAAAAGGACAGCTTTACTCCCAACCGAGAATTAACTGATGCCATCATGAATATCGGATTAAAAGGCCAGTTAAAACATAAGGGCAAGAATTATGGCCTTATCTTAGATATCGGGGGTTATTATAAAAACGTCTTTACCCTTGCTCCTTCTTTATATATTACTGAAGAAGAAATTGATTTAGGTGTGGAACTCTTTGAGCAGGCTTTAACTTTAGCCCTAGCTCAAACATCCTAAGAATCAGCTAAAGAAAGATAGCGGCCATAGAAAAAGAAAATGAATTCAATACCGTCATTAAGTATTATGAAGAAGTTAATATTCATACTTATTATGACCTTTGTTTTCACCTCTATGAGCCCGCTCTATGCAGCTGAATACCCTTGGCAATTAAGAACCTCAAAAGAGGGGATTTCTGTTTATACTCGCAAGGTTGAAAACTCCCCTATCCTTGAATTTAAAGCCACATTGATTCTCGATGCTCCTCTGACTACGATTATTCCTTTATTTGAAGATGTAAATAAATTAACTTCTTGGTATTATCAATGTACATCCTCAGAACTCATAAAAGATGAAGATGAACACAACAAAGTCCTCTATATAGTCCTCCATCTCCCCTGGCCCGTTGCTCAAAGAGATTCTATTTTTCGACGCACAAAGTCTAGCAATAATACCAACGGGAGTATCAGCTATTCCATCCAAGCATTGCCAGACCTACTTCCAGTTAAGAAGGGAAAAATCCGTGTACTCATGATTAACTCTCTCTGGCGCTTCACACCTTTAGCTGAGGGGAAGACTGAAATATCCTTTTCTCAACATAGCGACCCCGGAGGAAGCATCCCTGCATTTCTCGTTAATGAAGAAGCCGTGGATACGCCATTTGAAAGTCTTAAATCTTTTCGACAACTAATTATGAAAGCCTCTTTACGCAATGAATAAACGACGAGTCGTTGTTACAGGTCTCGGAGTTATTGCTCCCAATGGCATTGGTAAGAATGATTTTTGGCACGCTTGTACACATGGTCAATCAGGAGTAGATAAAATAAGTTCTTTTGATACTGACGGTTTCGACTGTCATATCGCAGGCCAAGTTAAGAACTTTAACCCTTCTTTATATATTCCAACTCAAATTGTTAATAAAATTGATCGCTTTGTCCATTTTGGTCTCTCCGCTTCTTCGATGGCCATTGAAGATAGTCTCCTAAATCTCAATCAAGAAAATATGAATAAAATAGGCGTTATTATAGGCTCTGGTTTTGGCGGATTTATATTTCAAGAAGAACAAATGTTAGACGCTATGCTTACAGGCAAATCCCGATTAAATCCTTTATGCGTACCAAGAATTACACCGAATGCAGTCTCTAGCCACATTGCTATTACATACGGCCTATTAGGACCCAATTTAGTTATTACTTCCTCCTTTGCTTCCGGAACCCAAGCAATCGGAGAAGCTTTTCGAAAAATACAACACTCTGAAATTGATATTTGTATCACAGGAGGCGCCGAAGCCCCTTTGACAAGATTCGCCTTTGGGGCTTGCTGCGCCTCTGGGGTCGTCTCTAAAAGAAATGATTTCCCACAAGAAGCTTCTCGTCCCTTTGATCGATTAAGAGATGGATATGTTATAGCAGAAGGCGCAGGTATTTTGATTTTAGAAGAGCTCAGCCACGCTTTAAAAAGAAACGCTCCTATTTATGCAGAAGTTAAGGGTTATTCTGCTAATTTCAGCGATATCTTTGAATCCGACATTGGAAATATTAGCAATACAATCAATGGTGCTTTAAAAGATGCCCGCTTAAATTCAAATAGTATCGATTATATTAATGCGAGTGCAAGTTCAACCCCAGC
>JBAXBI010000005.1:0-16720 GCA_037142055.1 Candidatus Omnitrophota bacterium
GCACCTGTGGTAGATGGAATTGTATTAATTGCGGCAGCACGACCACCACGCCAATCTTTCTTAGAAGGCCCATCAACAGTCTTTTGAGTTGCAGTATAGGCATGAATGGTTGTCATTAAACCAGTTTCAATTCCGATACCTTCCTTAAGTAAGACATGCACTAAAGGAGCCAAACAATTGGTTGTGCAAGAGGCATTGGAAATAATGTTATGTTTAGCTGCATCATATTCAGCTTCGTTAACACCCATAACTATCGTTTTCACATCGCCCTTAGCTGGAGCAGAAATGATCACCTTCTTAGCACCTGCGGTGATATGGCCTTGAGCTTTTTCACTCTCCGTAAAAAGACCAGTCGATTCAATAACTAACTCAACCCCTAAATCCTTCCAAGGAAGCTCAGCAGGATTTCTTGTTGCAGCGACGCATTTTACTTTATGCCCGTTAACGACAATGATATCTGCCTCTTCTTTAGAAGCATCACTTTTTTCAGTCTTCACTTGATGCTTGAAATGACCATGGACTGAATCATATTTGATTTGATAGGCGAAATACTCTGCATCTGTAGAGACGTCTACCACCGCTACTACATCGATTTCTGTTCCCAACAAGCCTTGATCGCAAATCGCCTGAAACACCATACGGCCAATACGGCCAAAACCATTAATACCTACCTTAATTGCCATTGAACTCCTCCATTCTTGAATAAAAAGTTAATATGTATCGTCAATAGCTAAAGTTTTTAGCTATCTAACCCTAAACAAATGGTTCTTTAAGAAGGAATTACAATAATATCTCCTCTTACATTTGTCAATAATTTTAAACGTCTCTTAGGAACTTTGCTGCCACGTGAGGGAATGTTGGGACAATTTGCAAACCCGTACCCCATTCAAAACCAATACTGCGGGTCAATTTAGGGATAATCTCAATATGCCAATGGTAACAATTAGGACGTCCATAATTAATAGGTGAAGTATGAAGATAAAAATTATACGAAGGGTTTGATAAACACTTCTTCATACGGTTTAGTGTATCTAAAAGTTGGAACGCTAAGTCTTCAATCCCCTGAGGCTGTAAATCTACAAAATGAGCCTGATGAACCTTCGGCAGAATCCAAGTTTCAAAGGCATAACGTGGCACAAACGGAGTAAAACTTACAAAAGAATTGTTTTCTGACACCAGCCGCTCTTTATCTCGATATTCTTGCTCTAAGATATCACAAAAAATACACTTGCCATGGGTTAAGTGATACTGCTCAGCTCCTTGGATTTCTTCCAGCACCGTTTTAGGTACCATAGGCAACGCAATAATCTACGACTGACTATGATCAACAGTGGCCCCTGCAGATACTCCGAAGTTTTTAAAGATCACCACATATTTTAGATTGGGATCCAAAGACAAATACTGATAACGCCTCTGGTATTGGCTTAGAACCAGTGCCATTTCTTTAGGTGTTAAATCAGTCATTTGTTTGTTATGGCTAGGGTTTTCGATAACCACCTCATGAGCCCCATAACCGGAAATCACATCAAACATCCCTATGCCCTCTTTTACCAAATGCTCTTCATGAACAAGGGCTGGGAATTTATTAGGAATAGTACGAACTTGCCAATTAGAACTGTTAGGCACCCCTTCCACTGGACGGACAGCGTCGACCTCCAAAGGAGTACGATTTTCTCGTCCGGGACAAAAAGGACAAATCTCTGCGTGGCGAGGAGTATGATCTTCTTTAGAGAAATCATTGGGCCCCTTGGGATGTTCATCATCAATGACTACCCAACGACCAACAATAGGGTCACGACGTAGTTGTGCCATTAAATTCTTATTTCTCTTAAAAATTCCGCAATCATCTCTGGCGGAATTGGGTTAATATAAAAACCTGTCCCACGCTCGAAACCAGCCACCCGTGTTAACCGTGGAATCAATTCAATATGCCAATGGTAATCTTCTTCAATAGTCGGATATTTCTTATACCCACCACCCTCTTCAAAAGGGGCCGACTGGATCATATAATTATACGCAGGGTCATTAAGTCCAATCTTAAAACGCAACAAGAGTTCTTTCATCATCTGCGCCAATTGATTCTCATGGCCGGTAATACCCTTAGAGAAATCACAACAATGACGCTTAGGGATAATCCAAACTTCAAATGGAAAACGCGAGGCAAAAGGTGTTAACGCCAAAAATTCTCTGTTTTCTAAAATTACCCGTTGAGAATCTTTTCTCTCTTGCTGAATTAAATCACAAAATAAACAACGCTCATGGAAATCAAAATAACGTTTAGCCCCTGCTATCTTATCTTTCACACGAAGAGGATTAACTGGAACCGCCATGATCTGAGATCGGGCATGGCCGATAGGACGACTTCCGGCTGCAACACCATAATTCTTATACGCTAGTACATACCTAATGGATTTGTCTTGTCGATGAAGATTCATGCGCTGAACATAAGTCTCAAAGACTTTCTCTATATCTTGCAAAGCCAAATCAGCCATATTAGCTACATGAACGGGCGTCTCGACTACAACTTCATGACTACCCCAACTAGAGGAAACATCATAAAGCCCCTGCCGTTGACGACTAAAGGGTTGGCCATGTAGAAAGAAGGGCGTCCCGCTTTTAAAAACTCTAACATTGCCATTAGTCAAAAGAAGTTCTTCTTTAGGGGCGTTACAAAACGAACAGTCCTTAGCATCTGTCTGATGAGTAGTCTGCTCTATAAAAGCAGCCGGACGACGAGCACGCTCTGTCGCTACAATTACCCAACGAGAAACAAGTAAGTCTTTACGTATTTGAGCCATGAAGGAGATTATACCACCGGTTTGATTTTGACCAAATTCTTTAATAAGATTATATCAACCATAAGGACTATAAAAAAAGTCATAAAAGAAATATTTACTCGCAAATAGACCTATTCTTATTTCTAAACATAAAACAAGTACGCTCGTACCGTGAACTATTTATTAAAACTTGGAACAATTAAATCAACACTACTATCAGAGAAAGCTTTGTAATACCCTTCAGGATGCTGCCACATAGGAAGGTATTTCCAAGAAGGACTTAGAAACTCTTCTTCTTTAATTAAGAAAACAACAAACTTTCTTGTTTGACCCAACAACTTCCAAAAGCCATAGGGAGTATAATTAGTTACCATACGGACATTACGCCTAGAAAAATAATATGTCATCTCAAAGATATTAGAAACAATCACACAATCCGCAGGCAGGTTCTTTACAAGAGATATGTAGTGCTCAACCTTTAATGAGAGATTTTTAATTTTATTTTGCCTCTCATAGAAATCTACAGCTGGAAAAACTTGAACCAACATAAAAACAAGAAGCAAAAGACCTGTCACAGATTTAATATCAGTTCGATAAAGAGAATTTAATTTCTTTAAAAACAGATAAACCATATACGTTAAAAAACCCATTAATATCCACGCCACCTGAAGCAGATAACGATCATCAATAGCCTCCGGCCCAAAATAAATCGTTTTATAGCCGACTACAAAAATGGAATTTAGAAAGAAATAAAAGAACAATATTAATGCGCAAAGAAATCTCCCCGGATTATTTCTTACCAAAGACTTACCCACGACAATAAAACCAATTAGAAGAAATAAAATAATCAATAAAATAACATATTCAAAAGAGGGATTTGTAAAAATCATTTCAGCTAAAGTCCGTAGATAAGCATGAACATTATCGCAAAAAGCAACATCGGATGGAGGCATACGATATGCCTGAATTGTTCCAAAAACGAGAATGTTGCGAGCAATATATGGAAGGACTACTAGGAGAACTCCCAACGCAAAGACACGAAATATTCTTATAAAATCTTTTAGACTAAACACGCTCAGAAAAACACTCGCTAAAAATCCTATGCCGATACTCACTATAAGCGTTATACCCACATATCTAATGAGGAAACTATACCCTGCCAGAATCCCTGCTAGCAAGACAATGAACACAGAGATTTTATCCTTCTTTTCTATGACTTTAAATACTGCAATCAGGCTCAGTAGACTAAAACACAAATAAGGAACATCTGACCAGGCTATTAATGAACACTTAAGCGTTGAAAACATAAACGTACAGACAAAAGCGGTCACCCAAGCCACCGACATTGGCATTAGTCTTTTAAAGACCATAAAAAATAGCAACGGTAAGAATAGGAACCCTACTCGTGGGAGAATGAGACTCGCCTTATATGCATCAATACCAATAAATTTAAAAGCTGCAATAAGAATGGGATAGCCTGGGGGAGCCAAGAAAGATGGCAACACATCAACTTCAGCAGGGGCTATAAGATAATTACTAAAAAGCTGTCCTTTAAAATGGCTAATATTTTCAGCCGTCGTAATATATGTTATAGAATCCGTTGTAAAAGGAAAAACCCAATTGGAAAACAGTAAAAGCAGAAATAAACAAAGAATAAATTGCCCAACAAAAATAAATATATTTCTTGGATTATCCATTATTTGCTAACTTCATCAGTTTCTCAAAATTTATGTTAATCTCATCATACTTAGTTTATATTTAAATAATGTTAAAGAAAATCACTTCCTTATTGTTCAGCCTTCTTCTTTTGCTTTTTTTGTCTATTTTGTCAATTACCATTACAACATCATTACTTACCCATACCCCCTAAAATACCGTGAAGGCGTTAACATTCTACCAACAGAACTCCTATTATAAGGAAAAAATCCTTTCGATTATTCAAACAATCCTCAATCTACTAATATTTATGGCATCTTCTATAGCCTAATTATGTTACCTTTTGCTAAATTTATTGGCCCCACACTCTTACTTCACCGTATCGTTGCAGGGCTCTTCCTTATTGCCTGCTGTATAATAATCATACTTACTCTAAGAATGAAACATAAACTCTCAATCTTCCTATCCGTAACGGCGGGCATACTACTCTACCCCTTTTTGCTTTACCCAGAGACAACTACTCCTTGCGCAGGGCCACACACTTTAGGATTGTTCCACTTTCTAATTTCATCTCTTACACCTCATTTATTAAATTATTCTAAAACCAGCTTAATCATAAGCATTTAAAGCGGTGTATTAGCTTTTTATACTAAGCCTTATTTCCTTTTAAGCATCCCTCTTACCGCCTCCTATATCTTCTTATTCAAATCTAAGAAGAATGCTTTCTTATATGGATTGAGTTTCTTTGCTATTTTATACTCTCTTGTTATGGAACAGATCGTCTTATGAACTTTTACTTCAACAACGTTTTTTTCTCTTTGTTTTACTCCATTGGAAAACCTTCGGTCACTCACGCTATCGAAGTTAAAACAAGAACTGAAAAGCACTTAAATAAAATTGGAATCATGGTTACCCATAAAAGATTTGATTACTTAATTATGCATCCACACTTTCTACCCAATAATTTATGTAATAAATACTATCGCCCCATTGGAGTCATCAGAGTCAAAATTTTTCATTACAATCAAGATTTTGATCTTATTGTTTGGGCTCCACAATAACAAGGCAGTTTTATTTATAGGATTGATTAAGAATATTAAGTAAGGTCTATTTGCGCTGAATTTGTGTAAGAGGAATGAACAAATCTACATTATTATCAGAAAAAACTTTGTAATACCCTTGCGGTTTCTGCCACATGGGCAGGTATTCCCAAGCTGGACTTAAAAATTCATCTCCTTTAATTAAAAACACTGCATATTTTCTTGTTTGACCCAACACCCTCCACACACCATAAGGCGTATAATTGTTTATCATACGCACATTACGCTTGGAAAAATAATATGTCATCTCAAAAACATTGGAAACAACTACATAATCAGCAGGTAATCTTTGCACAAGTGGAATATAGCGTTCTATCTTTTGTGAAAGATTCTTAATCCTTTTTTGAACATCATAGAAATCTACCAATGGAAAAGATTGCGCCAAAATAAATGTAAAAAGCAAAAGTCCTGTCACAGACTTAATATCCACAGAATAAAAAAAATTCAATCTTTGTAAAGCAATATTAACGGCATATACAAAACTACCCATCAATATCCATGCCATCTGAATAAGATAACGATCATCAATGGACTCCGGCACAGAATACATAGTCATAAAAACAACTAATAAGACAGAAACAAGAAAAAAATAAATCAATAAAATTAATACATAGATAAAACATTCTTGATTATTCTGAAATAGAGTCTTCGTGCCCCTCATAATGAAAATCAAAAGACCTATAATAAAAACTAATACGACATATTCAAAGGAGGGACTTGCAAAAATCATTTCTGCTAAGGTTTGCAGATAAACATGTGCGGTAGCCAAAAAAGGCCCCTTGAAAGACAATTGGTGGTAAGGCTGAATTCTGCCAAACACTGCCATATTGCGTAGAAAATAAGGCAAGATAACTAAAAGAATTCCCAAGAGGTACCCACACGCCGTCTTGATAAAATCTTTTAGACTAAATATCCTTAATAAATAACTCCCTAAGAATCCTATTCCAATACTCACTATAAGAGTTAAGCCCACATATCTAATAAGAAAACTATATCCAACGATAACACCAGCCAAAAAAATAAAAAGAAAAGGAACTTGTGCCTTTTTTTCTATAATCTGAAAGGCAGCAATCAAGCTTATTAAGCTAAAACACAAATATGGCACATCAGACCAGGCAAATAATGAACATTTAACGATAGAAAACATAAACGTACATACAAAGGAAGCTACCAACGCTACTGCCAACGGCATAAGTCTTTTAAAGACCATAAAAAATAAAAAAGGTAATAATAAAAATCCACTGCGAGCTATGATGAGGCTAGCTTTATACGCATCAATACCAATAAATTTAAATGCAGCAATCAAAATGGGATAACCAGGAGGCGCAACAAAAGATGGCCGAATATCATGTTTAGGATGAGTAATAAAATAATTATTAAAAACGATACCTTTAAATTGGCTTATATTCTCAGCCGTCGTAATATATGTTATAGAATCCGTTGTAAAAGGAAAAACCCAATTGGAAAACAATAAAAGCAAGAATAAGCCAAGTATAAATTGCGGAATATAAATAATTACGGTTCGTGGAATAGACATGGTTTTACTAAAAAGCCCCGTCCAACTAACCTACAGCAAGACGGGGCTATAATAAGGCTTGATTAACTTCTATATTCAGCAAATAAATCTGTCGATAGATAGCGTTCGCCGGTTGAAGGAATAATCGCTACAATCAACTTACCCTTGTTCTCCGGGCGTTTACCGATTTCAATGGCGGCATGAACGGAAGCTCCAGAGGAAATCCCACAAAGAATACCTTCCTCACGAATTAAACGCTTGGCCATAGCAAATGCTTGATCATTATCTACTTGAATAATTTCATCAATTAATTTCGTATCCACAATGCTGGGAATAAACCCTGCGCCAATACCTTGAATTTTGTGAGGGCCTGGCTGACCACCAGACATCACTGGAGATCCCTTAGGTTCAACAGCAATGGCTTTAAAAGAAGGCTTACGTGATTTAATAACTTGCGACACCCCAGTGATCGTCCCTCCAGTCCCAACCCCTGAGACAAGAAAATCCACCTGGCCATCAGTATCACGCCAAATTTCTTCCGCTGTGGTTAGTCGATGGATTTCAGGGTTAGCTTGGTTATCAAATTGTTGTGGCATAAAATATTTTGAATCACTATCCGCTAACTCCTTCGCTTTCTTAATGGCTCCACGCATACCCTCTGGCCCTGGCGTTAGAATAAGCTCTGCACCTAATGCTTTCAATAATGCTCGACGCTCTAACGACATGGTCTCAGGCATAGTCAAAAGAAGTTTATACCCTTTAACCGCACAAACAAAAGCCAAGGCAATCCCCGTATTACCAGAGGTTGGCTCAACAAGCACAGTATCCTGACCTATTTTTCCAGCTTTTTCAGCCGCTCGGATCATATTAAAACCAATACGGTCTTTAACGGAACCTAACGGATTAAAGAATTCTAATTTCCCAACAATTGTTGCGTGACAATCCTTGGTGACTTTGTTAATTTTAACAAGTGGCGTATTGCCTATTAACTCTGTGATGTCATTTGCAATTTTCATACACGCTCCTCTTTGTTTTTATTTTCCTTAATTTTCTTTAATTTTCTTTAAATATATCATCATTAATGTTATCGCCGCCGGTGTAACCCCTGAAATACGATTAGCTTGCCCTAATGTTGTGGGTCCAAATCTTTTAATCTTCTCTCGGATTTCCTTAGAAAGCCCCGGGATCTCATCGACGTTAAGCGTTGGTGGAATACGAATGTGCTCAATGTGTTTAAATTTCTCCACATCTTTATTTTGACGAGTAATAAAACCTTCATACTTAATCTCATATTCAACCTGAGCAATCACTTGCGGCCCTTGATCTTTTAAAGTGCCATCAAAGGAAGAAAGCATATCATAACTGACTTGAGGCCTCTTGAGAAGTTCGTACAAACTAGTCGGCTGACGAAGTGGAGTAGTATTATTTGCCTCTAAAATCTTATCCATCTCTGTACCTGGGTTAATCTTTACTTCACGCAAATGTTTAATTTCACGATCAATCATCTCGTATTTTTGTTGAACTTTCTTGAACTCTTCATTAGAAAGCAATCCCAGTTGATAACCTAATCCTGATAAACGCCTATCCGCATTATCTTCTCGGACAATGAGACGATATTCTACTCTTGAGGTAAACATGCGATAAGGCTCCTCAGTCCCCTTAGTCACTAAATCATCAATGAGAACTCCAATATAAGATTGTCGTCCTAAAATAAACGGTTCCTTATTTTGGACAGAAAGCGCTGCGTTAATTCCAGCAATTAAACCCTGAGCACCCGCCTCTTCGTAACCAGTTGTCCCGTTGATTTGACCGGCCATAAACAATCCCTTAACTTTTTTAGTCTCAAGGGAAGCTCTTAAATCTGTTGCATCAATAACGCCATGTTCAATCGAATAACCTGGACGAACAATCACTGCCTTTTCTAAACCTGGGATCGAATGAACCATCTGTTCTTGGACATTAGCAGGCAGTCCTGTTGAAATCCCATTGGGATAATATTCTGAAGTATCTAACCCCTCAGGCTCGAGAAAGACATGATGGGTTTCTTTATCAGCAAACTTCTTTAATTTATCTTCGATGGACGGACAATAGCGGACGCCGGTTGCTTGTATCTGTCCTGAATACATCGGTGATAAATGAAAATTAGAACGAATGATATCGTGAGTCTTTAACGTCGTCCGTGTGATGTGACACGGCAGGAGCTTTTGTTCCTTAGGGATAAATGGTGTGCGGAATGAAAACGGCACTGGTGGATTATCCGAATCCTGTCGTTCTAAATTAGAGAAATCAATCGTATTGCCATCTAAACGAGGAGGCGTTCCAGTCTTAAACATACGGACTAGAAATCCTAAATTGCGGATTGAGTCCGCCAACCGATTGGATGCTTGCTCACCTATACGCCCACCAAGAGTAATACTTGGCCCTATATGAATACGGCCATTTAAGAATGTTCCTGTTGTAATAACAACCGCCTGTGTGGGGATCATACTTCCATCAGCTGTTTTAATTCCGGTAATACGGCCAGCCTCAACTAGAATTTCACACACCTTATCTTCTTTGACTGAAAGATTTGGCTGGCTTCTAACTACCTCCTGCATATACAACTTGTATAGTTGACGGTCACTTTGACACCTGGAGGAGCGAACAGCCTGACCTTTAGAGGCATTTAGCTGACGAAATTGAATACCTGTAGTGTCAGCAGCCAATCCCATCTGGCCGCCTAAAGCATCAATTTCTTTAACTAATTGTCCCTTTCCAACTCCACCAATTGCTGGATTACAGCTCATCTTGCCAATCGTATCAAATGAAAGTGTCACCATAAGCGTCTTTATGCCCATGCGTGCACTAGCTAAAGCTGCCTCAACACCAGCGTGTCCACCACCGATAACTATACAATTAAAAGAATTCATAGAAGTTAAAATCTACCTCGAAAGCATCGAATTGTCAACTAGTTAGGTTAAGGGATCTACCCGAGAGGTCAAACAATTATGAGGATGGAGGAGCGCACGATTCTCGGACAATTAAATCAGGAATCAGCACTTTATGAACTACGCCCGCTTCTTTGCTTTGCATAATCTCATGGAGAATTTTAACAGCTTCTTCTCCCATTGCAAACAATGGCTGTTTGATCGTTGTTAATGCTACTGAACCAAAAAGACCTGCAGGATTATCATCAAAACCAATAACCGATACATCTTCGGGAATCTTGATACCATTTTCATGAGCTACGGAAATAATCTCTAAAGCCATGTCATCGCTAGCGGCAAAAATGGCGGTTGGTGGATTATCCAGAGAAAAGAAATGGATCGCCGCTTCTCTCGCTGATCGTCTAGAATAATCCCCTTTGAAGAAATATTCTGGTTCGAATTCAATTCCCCTTTTCATCAAAACTTTCTGAAAGCCTTCGTATCTATCCATTCCACCTTGCGTCTGCATATTACCTGTGACAGTCGCAATCCGTTTATGTCCTAAAGTAATTAAATACTCTGCAGCAATTTCCCCACCTCTGACATTATCAACCGCTATATAACTTACATCTAAATCTTTGACTAAATGATTTATAACTAGGCACGAGGTCCCTTCTGCTAAAGCATCCTCAACTTGAGAACGATTTTCGATAATATCAGCAAAGATAAGACCACCAGCGAAGCTGGAACGTAACGGATTCTTACCGTCGGTAATATGAAATATTAAATCTAGATGTAACGTCTCACAACCATGCCCAATACCACGCATAAGTTCAACCGCATAAAAAGAATGAAAAACACCAGGAAATCCAGGAATAACAAAGCCAACTGCTGTTCCCATACTTCCTCTAGCCAAACGTTGTGCTGTAGGATTAGGTCTAAATTTAAGAGCAAGGATTGCTTCTTCAACCTTGGCGACTATATCTTCGTTAACTGTAGAGACTTTATTTATGACGCGGGAAACCGTAGTTATAGAAACGTTGGCTTTTTTAGCTACATCGGTAATGCTGACTTTTTTGGGAGCTTTCATCGAACCTGATCGCCAACTTGTAATTTGGCCTTCTGTTCCTTAATATCAGCTGCAGAAATATCACGTCGCACCTGAATCACTTCAAGAGTAGCAATGTCTGTCCCATTGCGGTATGCTTTAAAAATACGCCCAATGGTACTGCCTTGAGATTCACCATAATCAAGAATCACAAAATTATTCTTTTCATTGATACTAATAATCTTGTGTGGTTGGTTTAAATTTCCTTGTGATTGGCTACCTGAAGCATTAACAACAATAGGAGGTAATTCTACCTCTTTACCATTATTCCTGACCTTATCAATTGCAGTTATTTTCTGATCTAAAGTTTGCTTAATCTGCCAAATCTCGTTAATACGATCTTGAATAACCCCTTCAGTTTCTGCAAGCTTTTTCCCCATATCATTCTTTTCTTGGGTTAGGCGTGTAATTGTTTTTTCCAATGCAACCTTAGTTCCCACCAGTTGTCTTACCTGAGATTGTAATTGTTGATTATCGTCTTTCACTTTCCCGACGTAATCATTAGCTGAGGTTTGATCTCCTCGGGCATGAGCTACTTCCATGGATAAATTACTTGCTAAATCTTCATTATCTTTAATTTTTCGTTGTAAATCTTGTTTTTCCTTAGAAAAATTATCCGACATCGCTTTTTTCTCAGCCATTAAACGATGTTCAATTTCTACTTTATTATTTTTGAGATCATTGATCTGTAATTGCAATTCAGAATTTTGTCTTCTTAAATCTGCCACCTGCAAAGCAGCTTGATCTAAATCTGCTTTTGCTTTATCTAAAACAACTTGCAGTTTTGCTTTTTCTTTTAAAATCCTCGCCCAGTATTCATCTCCTTGAGCGTTTGTAGTTGAAGATATGGAAGCAACCTCTGAAGACGCTTCTGGAGCAGGAACAGATTCAGCAGGAGTAGCTTCCGCTGGTACTGGAGCAGGCACAGGTCTATCTTTATAAACAATTTTGACAGGAGCGTTTTGCAGCTTGGTCATCAGCTCATCACGTTCTTTGCGAATCGTTTCTAAACGATTCTTCCAATCATCACGTTCGCGATTTGCTTGATTAGCTTGATTGACTAAATCATCAGCTTTTCTTTTTAAATCATCGGTAGAGGTTTGAAGATCTTGCTTTTCTCTATCTTTTTCATTTAAACGACGATCGAGTTCACTTTTTTCTTGTTGAATTCTTTCAAACTTGGAGAGAGCGTCTTTTTGCTTATTTTCAGATTCGTTATGTTTATTAGATAAACTTGTATTGATATCTTTTAATTGTTTATTTTGAATTGCAAAAAAAACCGCAAATCCAGCAACAACAACTAAAAGAACAGCTAAAGCTATAATACCACGCTGAATTGCTTGAGACATTCATACCTCCATATAAATGATTTATTGATATGAATATAACAAACGTATTGATTCAATACAAGCAATTTTATTGTTTTTTTTCAACTCATTCGAAATAAACGTCGTCGATAAAGAAGGTGCAGGAATTAGAATTGTTATCCACGTTGGCCATCCAAGCAAAACCACCACTAATATATGTTAAATCTTTACCTCGCAAATCTATGGAATATTCTTTCCAATCTTTTGAAAGAATAACGGGTCCAATACTTGCTCCATCAGAATCTGGGTAAGCTCTATTTGCCCCTATTCCACCGATTTCAAACTTATCTATCTGCTCACCACCTTTTTCACCTTTAGCCCAGAAAACCAATCTCTTAGCACCCGTTAAATTATACCCGCCCTTGTTATCTCCCCAATTATCAGCAGGATGAAGCCAGTAAACTCCTGCCCACTGTCGACTTTTGGCAGAACAAGTTACATCGTAGATAACTTTAACGCAAGTTTTCCCCTCGCGGCAATCTAGCTGCCAAGCATCGTTCATTTTTATACATTCACCTGTTGGCATGTAACCTGAAGGGGTATAGTGATTAATAGAGCTTTTATCTTGATAGACAATGAATTTCTGGAAAATTTTATTTTCGGTGGTTTGAGCCCCAGCTAAAAGAGGAAAACTAAAAACCACAACAAACAACCAATATTTATATTTCATAATAATTCCTAAAAAAGCCCTCTTACCTGATTAATTCTTTAGAAACACAAAACTTCTCAGGCAAGAGGGATAAAGAAAAATGATTTTAAGCGGCGCTCATTTCACCTAATTTTTGCTGAGCAGCTTCCGCGGGCTTCCAAAACCAACCTTGTGGATCCCAACATTGAGCATAAAAATATTCATCAATAAGTTTCTTATACGCTTGAGCGGCTTCTTCTTTCTTACCGGCATTGCGGTTAGCTTCACCTAAAACAAATAAAGCGGTCCCCACATCATTAAGCGCCCAATAACTAAAAGTCTTCTCCTTAGATTCCCAAGGATATTCCTTTAAAGAAGATTGCATATCCTTAGCTTTAACGCCATAAAGCTCTGTCGCTTTATTAACATAGGCCGTCACCGCATTTATATCATTAGCGGCTAAGGCAGCCCAAGCTTTTTGTACCAACTGACCCGAAGAATAATCACCAAAGTCCAAGTTAACTCCCGATTCAATCATTGCTAATTTTTCCTTGGCAGCCTCAGCAGGTTTCCAAAACCAACCTTTAGTGTCCCAAGCTTGACCAAAAGAATACTCTTTAGTCAGCTTATTGAAAGCTTCCTTACTCTCATCTTTCAAATTAGCTTTGCGATAGGCCTCTCCTTGAATGTAGTAACTAGTGGCCACATCATTAAGAGCCCAATACTTAAAAATATTATCATTACCACCCGTCGCATAATCTTTAAGACCCGCTTGCATCTTACGAGCTTGTTCAGCATAAAGTTCAATACACTTATTGGTATAAGCTAAAACGGCTTCTATATCACTTTTTTCAAGAGCGCTCCATGCTTTAGTAGCTAAAGTCGCGGAGCGGTAGTCACCAAAATTATACGCTTCAGCTTTCGGCGCTGCTGCAGCCGGAGAAGAAGCTACTGGTGCTAAGGGTTGAACTGGTTGTGCAACTTGTGCTGGAGCTGAAGCTGGAGCCTGTGCCACCTGCTGATCATTCTCTTCAGCATAAGCTACAGACACCAACGCCATCATTAAACAAAATCCTAACAACTTCTTCATACGAACCTCCCTTAACTATTTGTTAAAAAATTACTTATCCCTCAATGAAATAAAACAAAAGAATGGGCCTAGTCTTTTGAGTTCCAAAGTTCCTTATAAGTATAATATACTTTCCTAGGTTCGCGCAAGTTTGGACTATGCTTACCCTCTCCCTGCCCAAACAGCCCAAACCACTCTTCATAATAGTACCCTCCTGGGAAAGGGCCTACCACATCTGCTTTAGTATCATGAATGGCTGGTTCATAATTCTTCCACCATTCATCAAGCCATTCAAAAGCAACCCCTCCGACGGCATTTCCTTCTCCATCAGCGAAGCCTGCACTATTATAGAGAATGTCTAACCAATTACCCTTATGATAATCCGACTGCGCTTGCAGGGCTTCTTTTGCAGTTAAACCAGGTCCGCTATAAGCAGGAGCTCCATATTCGGTTATAAAGACCGGCTTATCGGCTATCTCAGAAACTTGTTGCCAGAATGATCCAAACCCATAATCTCCACGATAAACATTGGATCCATAAACATCCACCTCAGGAGCATATTGAGCAAATTTATCTAAGAATAGCGTATCGCCATTACATATAGCAACAGGATGGTTGGGATCAATCGACTTAATCATCTTAGCGACTTCATTGATAAATTTAAAATATGCTTCTGGCTTCTTATCGGCATTGGAGGCTACTCCATAATTATTTTCATTTCCCAAAAGCCACATAAGGACATAGGGCTCATCTTTAAACTCCATTACCATGGACTTAACAGATTCCATTATATTTTTCTGATGCTCTGGATTCTCATAATCTGTTCCGTCGGACCAATTGGCTCCAGAACCAATAGCATACTTCCCCACATAATCTCCCATGAGGACCATAAAACCATACTCTTTATACATCTTTCTTAAGAAATCCTTATTCGGTTTCATAGGATGGTGGTAAATCCTAAGAGTATTAACCCCCATCTCTTTCATTAAAGCAAAATCTCCCACACTTAGCTCATCGGCATCCTGTTTACCATTACCATTTTTATCTACCCACGCTTGGTAGGCTGGATTTGGATCTTGATCCATCCAATTGGTCAATGTCCCATTATCAGGACTTTGTCCTACCTTTGTTGGCGCATAGGTAATACCTTTGATCATAAAAGGTTCCTTATCGACGATCATTTGCCAATGGCCATTGGAATATTTTACAAAATGAACCTTCCCTTGCCCCAAAGTCTTAACCGGATCCCCTAAAGATACCTTTATTGATTTAAAAGAAGTTTCTTTAACAATTTCTTTTTCACTAAGTTCTTTAATAACCCCAGGACTTGTAATAGGAACATCATTTGAAGCGTCATTATCAAAAGAATTTAGAATTTTGATTTTTATTCCCTTAGCCTGTAGCTTAAGCTCTGGATGCATTCGAGTTATGTACAATATCTTAGCCACAGCCGCCTGCCCGGGATACCAAGGCGTATGCCAATAAGTCCAGGCAATTGTTCCAGGGAAATATACGATAAGAGATTGATAACATTTAATCGCCTCATAATACATTTTAGCTTTCTCAAAAATGATCCCCATATAAAAAAGCTTCACACCCCAAGGCTCAGGGGCTGTTGCCCATTTATAAAAAGCTGCCTGTAAATCTGGCGAATTTATAAAATTCCAATGGCTCCCCTGCAAACGACCTTCCTTAACTGCCTTTTTATAACCAGGGTCTTTATAAACATCCCCGATATCAGGATAAATCCCTTCCCCTACCGCCTCAATAAGCCCTTTGGAGTCTGTGACCTGAAAATGATAATCTTTTGTTCCTACATTAAGAAATGTCCCGTATTTTGTATCGTCAACTACCCTTTCCTTACCAGGGAAAGCTAATACTGGTTTTGTTTTAGGCCCCTGCTTATTAACCTTAACTTCTTTAGGAGCAACCCCCGACATTACATCAATACTAGCCTGAGATTTTTCCTTTACTGACCAGTACGACCCACGGCTAGGATCCCAACTCTGTGCCCAAGGATATTCCTGAATAATACTATTAAAAACTTTCTTCGATTGATCATTTTTGCCCTGATGCATTAGGGCCTCTGCTTGAATAAACAAACAGGTCGCTAGATCATTCATCGTTCGATAATTATTCACCTGATCAGTGCCAGGAAACTTAGTTAGCTGACTAGCCTGCTTTTTTGCTTGGGCTTCATAAGAGGAGACCATTTCACTAACTAAATCCTCTAAAGATTTTACCTCCCCCTGATTGGAAGCTTTCCATGCCAGACGGACAATTTCACTGGAAGTGTGCGAAGGTGAATCAGAATTTTCTACAGGATTTTTAAAACTCTCGGTTGCATTTTCAGCGTAAGCTAAATTACAAACTAAAAGAAAAATAAAACAAAAATATATATTTTGAAAGCAACGATCCATTATCCGACTACAGCTCCTGAAGATAATCCTTTAACAATATGTTTTTGCATAGCTAAGTATACCATAATAACAGGCAATGCCGCCATTGTCAGGCCTGCCATTAAAACCGGATAATCCGTACTGTGCGCCCCTTGAAATACCATCAACCCTCTTTGCAATGGCATAAGCTTACT
>JBAXBI010000006.1:0-16495 GCA_037142055.1 Candidatus Omnitrophota bacterium
CCCGTACACCCGCCTCCACAAGCCACTGAAATAGCCCCACTACCAATAGCCCCATGACCAGTACCTACCGTTATAGGACAACCATTAACTGTTGTTGTTATCCCAGGGCAAGTCGGAGGTACACACTGGCCTGAAGAATCACAGATTACATCAACCGTATCTCCTCCAGAAGGTGGACATGACCCACATCCAGAAGCATTACCACAAGCATCCGCTCCACATTGCTTACCACTACATCCGTCCCCTGGCGTACACCACCCACAAGAACCTGATCGACATAACTGTCCTAAAGGACACCCGCATAGAATGCCACATCCATCATCTTCATCACAATTCTTTCCTTCACAGCTTGGTATGCAAAAACAGCTCCCATTAAGACAAGTTCCCCCTGAAGGACAATCTCCAATCAAACATGGTGCTCCACAACCATCCAATGCCCCACATGGTCTGCCCGAAGGACAATTTGGCACGCATCCACCCGAACAGAGTGAGACACCATTACACCTGCACGTATCCCCCGTACAAGACATCGTCCCTTTACTGTAATTATAAAAGGGAGTAGTTGGACCACAATCTTTGCCCCCAAAGGCTGGAGCCGGACATTCACAAGTACGATATCTAGTTGGATTTCCACAAGCACTTCCTACAGGAGGACACTCCACCTCACAATAACGACCATCAATAGGTTGAAGCGACTTCCCATTAGGCTTATTAGCAATTATTACATCGGTTACTTGATTGTAATAGCCTTCTGAACTGGTATAAATCTTAGGTAGGAGAGAACTAAAGCTAAAAAGAACCAAGGTTCCCACAACTGCTAATATTAATAGGTATTCAATAGCAGTTTGAGCCAGGCTCTGAGTTAGCTTTAAATGTTTCATAGGTAGTATAAATATAACATATAAAAGCTGGGTTGACTACTCGCCAAGACCTTTAAGAAAATGTACAACTTCTTGCCGGTTTGAAGATCCATAAAAATAACTAGCGGTAATAAGCACCTTTGCCCCAGCATTTACTGCAACAGGCGCGGTTAGGGCATTAATACCACCATCAATGGCGATATCACCTTTAAAATTATTTTTAAGATATTCAATTTTTGGAAGAACTGTGGAGATAAATTTCTGCCCTGCAAAACCTGGATTTACAGACATCAATAAGACTCCATCGCAATCAGGCAGAATTTCTTTAAAAAGCGGCGTTCCTGGATTAATGACAATATATGCTTTCTTCCCCAATTTTCGAATCTTTTGTAAATCTCTTCGTAGAGCATCAATGTCAATCGCATCAACTTCCTTTGGCCACTGACCATATTGACTACAGGCACTGCGACGATGACCATAACATTCCACTTGAATTTGAATGACATCAGCCCCAGCTTGAGCGTAGCTTTCAATATAGTCCCAAGGATGTTCAATCATCAAATGGGCTTCGATAAGTAACTTTGTATAGGGACGCAATGCTTGAATAATAATAGGACCGATTGTGAGATTAGGGACAAAATGGCCATCCATACAATCTATATGGAATCGATCCACAGCGGCATCTTCACTCATTTTAACGTCTTGTGCAAGATTGGCAAAGTTTGCAGAGAGAATACTAGCAGATATTTCGATTCGTTTATTCATTGTTTTAAATGCGCGGGGAGGGACTTGAACCCTCATTGCTTACGCCATACGCCCCTCAAACGTACGTGTCTACCAATTCCACCACCCGCGCGCAAAATTCTTAATTATTTGCCTTGTGCCATTGCGGAGGCAATAAATGCCTTAAACAACGGATGAGCACAATCTGGTTTAGATTTAAACTCAGGATGAAACTGACATCCTATAAACCAAGGATGATCTTTAATTTCAATGATTTCAACTAAATCTTTTTCTTCATTGCGGCCTGCAATGATAAGACCTTTTTCTTCTAACTGGGCACGATATTCATTATTAAACTCATACCGATGTCGATGGCGTTCAGAGATCTTCCCTGCTTTATACGCTTCAAAACTTTTTGTACCCTTTTGGATATCGCAAGTATACACTCCCAAACGCATACTCGCCCCCATATCCTTAACCTCTTTCTGCTCTTCTAAAAGACTAATCACTGGATACTTTGTATCCTTATTAAATTCGCTTGAATTAGCATCTTTTAAATTACAAACGTTCCTGGAGAATTCGATCGTCGCTATCTGCATCCCTAAACAAATTCCCAAAAATGGTATCTTTTGTTCTCGCGCATACTGTACCGTCGTAATTTTTCCTTCAATACCACGACTGCCAAAACCCCCAGGAATAAGTATACCCTGAAGACCTTTTAGCATCTTCTTTGGGTCTCCTTTTTCAATATCTTCAGAATCGATCTTAACAATATTAACCCTTGCATCATTGGCGATGCCTCCGTGTACCAAAGCCTCATAAATAGATTTATAGGCGTCTTGCAAAGCAATATACTTACCCACAACCCCAATTTTTACCTCAAAAGACGGAGAACGTAGACGTTTAATAACTCCTTCTTCCCAAGCCTTAAGACCTTTATCGGGTAGTTTGATATTCAACTTATGGAGCACCAAATCATCTAAACCTTCTTTCTTTAAATTAGAAGGGACTTCATAAATATATTTAACATCGCTGGCTTCCTTGACCGCGTCCACATCGACGTTACAAAACAAAGCAATCTTTTCACGTTGTTCTTGAGTAATGGGTTTTTCCGTACGACACAGAAGAATGTTGGGGATAATCCCAATCTCTCGAAGTCGCCCTACACTATGTTGAGTAGGCTTAGTTTTTTGTTCTCCTGCAGATTTAATAAAAGGAAGCAGTGTTACATGAATATTAATCGCATAACTTTCTCCTAATTCCCAGCGCAATTGACGAATAGCCTCTAAAAAAGGTAAACTTTCAATATCTCCAACAGTTCCTCCTATTTCAACAATCGTCACGTCAACGTCATGGGCTTTAGAAACTTTCTTAATACGCTCTTTAATTTCATCGGTGATATGCGGAATAATTTGTACGGTCTTGCCTAGATAATCACCCCTTCTCTCCTTGGTGATTACCGAGTAATAAACCTTACCTGCTGTAATGCTGCTATCTTTGGATAAGCGTGCATTAGAGAAACGTTCATAGTGGCCTAAATCCAAATCCGTCTCTGCCCCATCATCGGTTACATAAACTTCTCCGTGCTGGTAAGGATTCATTGTTCCCGGATCAACATTAAGATAAGGATCACATTTTATAATGGCAATTTTTAGCCCTCTGGCCTCCAGCAACTTAGCTAATGAAGCCGCTGCAATCCCTTTGCCTAAACTAGAAACCACCCCGCCTGTCACAAAAATAAATTTACTCATATAATTCCCACGCTTACTCTAATTTTAATTTATCCGTATTTTTAGGAATCTCCACCGGATATTTACCGGTAAAGCAACCCGTACAAAAACCCTTATCTCTCATGACTGAAAGCATTCCTTCTAAACTCAAATACCCTAAGGAATCTACCTTGATATAATCAGCGATTTCTTTAACAGTTTTATTGTACGCAATCAATTCCTTGTTTGATGGAAAATCTATCCCAAAAAAACATGGCGAAACAATCGGCGGGCAGGAAATACGCATATGAATTTCTTTGGCTCCTGCCTCTCGAATTTCTTCAATACGATTTCTTGAGGTCGTCCCACGAACAATTGAATCTTCAACAACGATAACCTTTTTTCCCTTAATTAAATCACGAATAGGATTAAGTTTAACACGAACTCTAAACTCACGCAAAAATTGACTTGGTTGTATAAAGGTTCGCCCAATATAGTGATTGCGGATCATTCCCACTTCAAAAGGCAAATTCATTTCTTGGGCGTAGCCTAAAGCAGCATACATTCCTGAATCAGGAATTCCCATAACAAAATCGGCGTTGGCGGGATATTCTTTAGCCAGCTGTGCACCTAAGCGTTTTCTAACTTCATAAATATTATCACTAAAAATGTTACTGTCAGGACGAGCGAAATAAATATTCTCAAATATACAACTGGCTCTTTTGGCTTTTCTAGCCTCGGGCAAATAAATTGATTCCAATTTATTCCCTTTGATAACCACCACTTCTCCAGGTTCAATTTCTCTGATGAATTCTGCTTTCATTAAATCAAAGGCACAGCTCTCGGAAGCTAAAATATAACCATCCCCAAGTTTTCCCAAACATAAAGGTCGAAACCCTTGAGGGTCCCGGGCTCCTATTAAATAATCTTCCACCAAGAATATGACCGCGTATGCTCCTTGGACTTGACTTAAAACATTCACCATCCATTGCTTTAATTCACCATTAGGACTTTTGGCTAATAAATGAACAAATATTTCTGAATCCATGGAGGTCTGAAAGATGGAACCTTCTTCTTCAAGCCTTAGGTAAAGTTCTTCGGTATTGGTAAGATTACCGTTGTGTGCCACTGCAATTGGTTTCTTACGATGCGTCACTAAAATCGGCTGTATGTTCTTTAGGTGGGAACTTCCAGTCGTCGAATATCGCGTATGCGCAATGGCTACATGACCTTTGAGCCTACTTATACTTTCTTCATCAAAATTATCAACGGCAAGGCCAACCTTCTTCATAACATGAGCATCTTTACCATCATAAGAAACAATCCCAGCGGCTTCCTCACCTCTATGTTGAAGTGCAAAAAGCCCCAAAAAAGCCATTTGGCTTGCCTGCTTATGATGACTGACGCCTACAATACCACACATAATTAAACGCTCACGCCTGCCTTCCAGCAGGTAGGTTAGATCGATATAAACTTTGTAAAGATTCAACCGTAAATTCTTCCTTAAGGCAAGCTTCAATGCCGTAAACAGCAGCCCAAGCGCCTTGCAGGGTTGTAATACACGGAATGTTATGTAAAATAGCTGCTGCTCGGATGGAGCGCATATCCGACTGGCTTTTCTTACCAGAGGGAGTATTGATAATTAAGTTTATCTCACTTTTCTTCAGTAGCGTCAAGGCATTATTCTGCCCCTCGTGATGCTTATCTACAATAGCGACTTCTACACCGTTTGTACGCAATACTTGCGCCGTTCCCTTAGTCGCTAGAATCTTAAATTTCAAATCTGCTAGCTTTTGGGCAATAAAAGACACGTGACGTTTATCAAAGTCGTTAACGCTAATAAAAACTGTTCCCCTTTGAGGAAGAGACTGATTGGCCGCAGCCTGCGCTTTAGCAAAAGCTGCGCCGAATGTATTGGCTGTCCCCATGACTTCCCCTGTTGATTTCATCTCCGGTCCTAAAATAATATCCACCCCTGAAAAACGACTAAAAGGCAACACGGACTCCTTAACACAAAAATACTTCAGATCATCCGGATTAGGCAATTGAAAATCTTTTAAGGTTTTACCCGCCATAATTTGAGCTGCTATTTTAGGTAAAGAGACTCCTATCGCTTTAGATACAAAAGGAGATGTTCGGGAAGCTCTAGGATTTACTTCCAGCACGTAAACTCGATGCCCTTTGACCGCAAATTGAATGTTAAGCAGCCCAATAACTTTTAAAGTCTTTGCTAAGCGCACTGTATGTGCCTTTATTTCATTAACAATATCTTCCCTTAATGTATACGGAGGTAAAACACAGGCGGAATCCCCTGAATGGATCCCTGCGTTTTCAATATGTTCCATGACTCCACCGATATAAACGTCCTGACCATCACAAATAGCATCCACGTCAACTTCCTGCGCATCTTCAAGAAATTTATCAATAAGAACAGGATGTCCTCGAGATACACTATGAACTTCATCTAGAAATGATCTTAAAGATTCCTCATCGTAAACGATGCGCATGGCACGGCCCCCTAATACATAGGAAGGTCTAACCAGTACCGGATAACCCACACGCTCTGCTTGAATTAAAGTTTCTTCTTTAGACGTTGTTGAAGCATTAGCCGGTTGTGCAATCTTTAACTCATTAATAAGTTTGGAAAACAACTCCCGGTTCTCTGCTAAATCAATCGAATCCACCGATGTCCCAATGATTGGAACTCCAGCCTGATGCAGACGGCGAGCTAAATTCAAAGGCGTCTGCCCTCCGAATTGAACAATGACTCCATCGGGTTTCTCAACGTCGTAAACATTCATTACATCTTCAAAAGTCAACGGTTCAAAATACAGGCGATCTGAAGTGTCATAGTCGGTCGAAACAGTCTCTGGATTGGAATTAATCATGATCGTTTCAAATCCCATTTCCTTAAGAGCAAATGATGCGTGGCAACAACAATAATCAAATTCGATCCCCTGTCCTATACGGTTAGGACCTCCCCCTAAAATCATAATCTTCTTCTTTTTAGAGGCGCGCTTCTTATTATTAATAATCGCTTCATCTTCCGTTTCATAGGTAGAATAATAATACGGCGTATAGGCTTCGAATTCAGCCGCACAGGTATCAACTAATTTAAATGTAGCAACAATACCCAACTCTTTACGCATTTGTCGGATATCTTTTTCACTTTTATTCATAATCTCTGCCAACTGAGCATCAGAAAAACCATTTTCTTTGGCTTTTCTTAATAAGGCAGGACTTACGGTTTCCGTCAGTGATACGGCACTATTAAGTTCTTCTTCTATTTCCAAAATCTGGGCAATTTGATCAATAAACCAGACATCAATCTTGGATAATTTAACTACTTCTTCAATGGAATATCCTTTTTGCAGAGCATACTTTAAGTAAAATATACGGGAAGCATTGGGTTCCATGAGACGCAATTTAATTTTCTCATCTTCGATATAGCGAAAATCTTGCTTATTATCTAACCCAATATGATCAATCTCCAAGCCTCGCAAACCTTTTTGTAAAGCTTCCTTGAAGTTCCGGCCAATCGCCATAGTTTCACCGACGGACTTCATCTGAATACCAAGAATATCTTTAGCTTCTGGAAATTTCTCAAAGGTAAAACGTGGAATCTTAACAACCACATAATCAATGGTCGGTTCAAAACAAGCGGGAGTCTCCTTGGTAATGTCATTTTGAATTTCATCCAGCGTATATCCGACTGCTAATTTTGCAGCAAACTTGGCAATAGGAAATCCTGTCGCCTTAGAGGCTAACGCAGAAGAACGAGAAACACGAGGATTCATTTCAATAATGACCATTCTTCCATTTGTAGGATTAACGGCAAATTGAATGTTACTGCCACCCGTCTCAACTCCAATTTCTCGAATTAATTTAATAGAATAGTCTCGCATCAGCTGATACTCAGCATCTGTTAACGTTTGTGCGGGAGCCACCGTAATACTGTCTCCCGTATGCACTCCCATGGGATCTAAATTTTCAATAGAACAGACAATGACCACGTTATCAGCCCTATCTCGCATCACTTCTAATTCATATTCTTTCCAGCCTTCAATAGACTCTTCAATTAGGATTTCATGAATCATACTGCTTTCAATCCCTAAGGCAGCGATACGTTCAAATTCATCCATATTACGAGCAATTCCACCTCCCGTGCCTCCTAAGGTAAACGAAGCGCGAATAATACAAGGAAATCCGATGCTTTCTACCTGAGTTATAGCCTCTTCAACGCTATAGGCAAAAACACTTTTAGGTAAATCTAATCCTATTTTTATGGAGACGGCTTTAAACTCTGCACGGTCTTCAGCTTTCTTGATAACTTCATATTTAGCACCCAACATCTCAATACCATATTTTTCTAAGATGCCTTGCTCATAAAGCTTCATCGCCAAATTAAGCCCCGTTTGTCCGCCTAAAGTAGGTAAAAGCGCGTCCGGTCTCTCTTTTTTTATAATTTTCTCGATAAACTCTGGTGTTAACGGTTCCACGTAGGTCGCATCAGCAATCCCAGGGTCGGTCATGATGGTAGCTGGATTGGAGTTGACAAGAACTACTTCATAGCCCTCTTCCTTTAAAGCTTTACAGGCCTGAGAACCAGAGTAATCAAATTCACACGCTTGACCGATGACAATCGGCCCCGCCCCAATGATAAGAATTTTCTTGATGTCGTTACGTTTAGGCATAGTTATTTCTTATGTTGTTCAATCATGCTAATAAATTTCTCAAACAAATACTTAGAATCGTGCGGACCAGGAGCAGACTCTGGATGATATTGAATAGAAAAAGCCGGATATTTCTTATGCCGAATCCCCTCTACACTCTGATCATTCAGATTAACATGGATCACTTCTACCTCATCAAGATTAAGACTATTGATATCCACACAAAAACCATGGTTCTGTGATGTTATTCCTATCCGATTGTTCTCAAAGTCTTTAACTGGATGATTAATCCCATGGTGTCCAAATTTCAATTTATAAGTACTTCCCCCTAAAGCGAGCCCTAGGATTTGATTTCCCAAACAAATACCAAAAATAGGAACCTTACCCAAAGCTTGTTTGACTGTATCAATCACATAGGTGACCACAGCAGGATCCCCTGGGCCATTAGATAAGAAAAGGCCGTCTGGTTTAATGGCCATGATATCTTTAAAACTAGTTTTTGCAGGAAATACATGAATCTCACAGCCTAACCCAGCAAAAATACGTAAAATATTCCACTTAATACCACAATCAATCGCTGCAATCTTATAACGACGAGGCCCCTTAGCCTTCCAGACATACTTCTTTTGAGTGCTAACATCCTTCACCAAATCGGCACCTTCCATGGAGGGCGCCGCATCTAATTTTGCCTGTAAGCTTTTCGGATCAAAATCTTCTGTAGAAATAATTGCTTTCATCGCCCCTGCAAGTCTTAAATGACGTGTGAGCGCACGGGTATCTACTCCCTCTATAGCCAAAATCTTATTTTCATCTAAATATTCAATGATGCTCTGCTTAGACCGCCAGTTGGATGGTCTACGAGAAAATTCCTTGACCACAAACCCCTTAACATGGATAGCATCAGATTCCTGATCTTCATCGTTGATTCCGTAATTACCAATTAACGGATAGGTCATGATAACGATTTGAGCAGTATAGGAAGGATCGGTAAGAACCTCTTGATAACCAGTGAGTGCTGTATTAAAGACAGCTTCTCCTATGGTTTCTCCGGTCTGTGTTAAAGTACGGCCGTGGAATGCCGTACCGTCTTGCAGATATAATATAGCTTCTTTCATCAACCCTAAAGCTTTAATAGTCTTGTGGAATAATGTCGGTGGGATTTAAGGTTGCCCTTAAAAACCGACAACACTATAGTCGAAGGCGCAGAGGTTGTCAAGCAAAATGCTCTAAGTCTAATCTACCAAATACCCGTCGCTATTGCATATTAAGAATGTCTTTAATTTGTCTAATCAATATATCTGGGGGGGTTGTCTTCTGAAGATAATCCACTGCCCCATAGGAGGTGTAATCGATCAGATGCTTCGGGGTGTCAATGGAAGTGTAGAAAATAACTGGAATTAAACTTGTTACAAGGTTTTTTTTAAGTTTCTTACAGACTTCAATCCCGCTGATACCAGGAAGTAGAATGTCTAAAAGAATCAAGTCTGGTTTATGTTCCTCGGCTAAATCAATTCCAACTTTTGCTTCAGCTGCTAACAAAACATGAAAGCCATGCTTGCTTAAAAGTCTATCTATCAACGTTCTATCAACAGGATTATCATCAATAAAAAGAATTGTTTTAGGATCTGCCATTTTATATTGCCTTTCCAAACCGATTTAAAATCAACCCAACGTATTCCAAGGCCTTTCTGCTAAACTAATAGGGAACAGTTTACCACCTTCATTTGGTTCAACATACCCTAACTAAAGTATACCCGCTCCTCGTGACGCATGCAAGGCTATCTTCGATACAGAAATCTTGACCAATCACTTCTTGTAGTTAAGGACTCCTTCAATTTCTACCGATATCATGAAGACAATAGTTTCTTTATTTGACTTACAATAGCTTCCGACTCGGGCTCAACGCTGGAGTCAAAACGAGCACTTATCTTACCCTGTTGATCAATAAGAAATTTATTGAAATTCCAGGTAATATTTCCGCTAAATCCCTTTTGAGTCGTCAAATATTGATACAACAAGGCTGTATCAGCTCCTTTGACGCTAATTTTATCAAATAAAGGAAAAGTTGTTTTAAATTTAAGTGTGCAGAAGTTCTTAATCTCGGAATTCGTACCAGGTTCCTGGCCCATAAAATTGTTAGCCGGAAAAGCTAAAACCTCAAACCCTTGCGCCTTAAATTGCTGATATACCGCTTCAAGTCCTTTATATTGAGAGGTAAATCCGCAGTGGCTAGCCGTATTGACAATCAAAAGCACCTTGCCCTTATAATCGTTTAGACTTTTCTCCTGCCCATCAATGGTCTTGACGGTAAATTCATAAACATTACTTGCTTGCGGCTTGATGATTGTATTTGCCTGCGCCTTAAGAAGGCTAAAAATAACGATGAGTCCTACGACCAGAAATAGAATTAGGTTAATCTTCACGTCCCCCCCCTTTTTTCTTAAATATAGGCAACAACTTCAATCTCTACCATGGAATCCTTAGGAATTCTCACCACTTGAAGAGTCGATCTAGCTGGAGCGGTCTCATTCTTAAAATATTTTCCGTAAACTTCATTCATCCCTGCAAAGTCATTAAGATCCTTTAGAAAAACCGTCGCTTTAACTACCTTTTCCAGCGAAGAACCCGCATGCTCAAGAACCGCTTTTAAATTTGCGATCACCTGCTCGGTCTGCTCTTTGATCCCCCCAGGCACCATATTTCCTTCTTTATCTAAAGGGATTTGTCCTGCTGTATAAATCAAATTCCCGATAACAACCGCTTGGTTATAAGGACCGACTGGAAGGGATGCTTTATCTGTTTTAATAATTTTCTTACTCATTCTGATCTCTCTTTCTATTTGTTTAGTTGATTTTATTTATTATATGGCAGGGGTCTTTAATATTCAACCCATAGTGCACAGAGGTGACTTTCTTTCATGCCCCCGCTGCCGGGGAAGTCGATATCTTGTCCTAAATGAGTTATCCTATTGGCTTTCCTCCCTTGAGAACTTGTTTTTAAGAATTCTTCCAATTTATCATGCGAAAGCCCACTAAAATTAGTTGAGACAAATAGCTTTCCCCCTTCATTTAATGCACCGCTTGCCATTGTCATTAATCGTGGCAAATCTTTCTGCACACTAAAGACTCCCTTTTCAGATCGAGCAAAAGAAGGCGGATCTAAAATAATTACATCAAAACAGTTGTTTTTCTTAATAGCTTTTTCTAAATAACTTACGGCATCGGCCTTAATGAATTCCTGCGGTTTTGCCACTAGATTATTCAGACTATAGTTGCGCCTTCCATCTTCAAGAATCTTCTTACTAATGTCCACATTCACAACCTCTATCGCTCCAAAGACTCTGGCGTAAAGACCAAAGGAACACGTGTAGGAAAAACAGTTAAGGACTCTCTTGTCCTTACAGCTTGGGCCTATAAGCTTACGATTTAAGCGCATATCCAAAAACAAACCTGTATTTAGGGTGTTATTTAAATCCACATTAAAATATATATTGTTCTCACACACCACACAACGGCTGCTAGCCTTCTCAAATACTGCCTTGAACTTAATGTCCTCGGGTTTTGACGAGGCGCTTTTCGTTCGATCTTTAATAATGAAATACTCAACTTCAAAGTGATCAACAAGGAAATCTTTTAAGTTCGCTGCTTCTTTAATCCAAAAGGGATGAAATATTTGGGCTACAAAATGTTTATCATATTGCTCTAAGATCAAACCATCTAATTGATCCCCTGCCCCATTGACTAGCCGTATGGCATTGGTCGTCTTTCTAAGAGACTGCCTTTTGGCTAAAGCTTCTTTTAATAGTTTTAAATATTGATTATTAGACGACATAGGATTTTAAAACATCTTCGATGCTTTTGCGACATTTACCACTTGGACAATCATTGTATTGTAACTGAAGGCGGCGGGTAAAAATATCCTCTACGGTTTTAGCCATCTCTACTTTATAAGAATACGCCACCTGTGCTCGTATTGCAGGCGAACAATCACAAAGTTTAGCTCTTAAAGAATCATCCTCATCAATGAGCTTTAAAACATCCCCATAACGGCTCCCGTAAAAACCTACCAAATAAGCGACAACCTCTGCTTGAAGACCGAATCTCAAAGCGATCTGTTTAATATCTACCCTTACTTCACCACTACCATATAACGGATAGTCCCTATCAGGAGGCAATTGAGGACTTAACGTTGGTAATATTTTCTGCACACATTCTTTAGCAATAGCACGGTAGGTTGTGTATTTCCCTCCAAGGACGTACCAAACCCCTGAAAAAGTTCTCTCTATTGAGTGTTTACGAGAAATCTTGGACGGAAAACCCGGTTCATGCACCAAAGGCCGTAGTCCTGCAAACGTTGTAATGATGTTTTCTTTCTTTAAAACCATTTGCGGAAAAACTCGAGAAGCCTCTTTAAAGAGATAATCTATATC
This sequence comes from Candidatus Omnitrophota bacterium, assembly GCA_037142055.1. Taxonomy (GTDB): domain Bacteria; phylum Omnitrophota; class Gorgyraeia; order Zapsychrales; family Fredricksoniimonadaceae; genus JACQCF01. Next base: position 12,395 of record JBAXBI010000006.1, read on the forward strand.
CTCCGTCTCAACCTTAACATCACCAGGATTACCTTCATAATCAGTATCTGTAGTGCCTATGAGAGAATGGCCTCTAAATGGAATCACAAAAAATATTCTTCTATCCGTTGATGACTGCAACAAGAAAGCCTCTTTACTAAACTGCTCCTTATAAAGGATATGAACTCCTTTGGTCAAACGAAGGCGAGAACTATTGCTCCCTGAGTCTTTGTGCAATAATATATCGCCCCAAGGACCAGCCGTTACAACAACGGTCTTGGCGGCCACTTGAAAGACTTCTCCTGTTAAAACATCCTTAGCCGATACTCCTACACATTTTCCATCTTCTTTTATGAATTCGACCACCTCAACGTGATTGGCAACGTGGGCCCCTTTGCTCTTTGCCATAAGCACATTCTCCAAACAAATACGCGCATCATTCATTTGAGCATCCGTATAAGAAACCGCCCCTACCAATTCTTCTTGACGAATCTGAGGTATCAACGCTACAAGATCCTTACAATTTATATATTGATGTTTCCCTAAACAATACTTTCCGCTTAAGAAATCATAAAGCCATACTCCTACTTTCATCATCCATAATGGGCGAGGATCTTTTTTATAAACTGGAATTATAAAAGTAAGCAGTTTAACTAAATGCGGAGCGTTTTTATACTGTATATATCTTTCTTTAAGCGACTCTGCCACTAAATCAAATTCAAAGTTTTCAAGATAACGAATCCCTCCATGAAGAAGCTTGGTAGACTTGCTGGAGGTGCCTGCGGCAAAATCATCCTTTTCTAAAAGGGCAACCTTAGCTCCAATAGAGGACGCCATATAAGCAATCGCCGCCCCATTGATACCCCCACCAATGATAAGGATGTCGTACTGATTGTTCTTAAAACTAGAAATATTACGCACCATAAATCAATCCCTGTCTTATAAAACTACGAAAGAAACCTTGGAGGACGTTTAATCTTTTGCTAAAAACGTGGCTTGACCAACGGCCTTTTGCCAACCACGATAACATTCCTGCACTTTTTTTGCTGTCATCTTCGGTTTAAACGATTTGTCCACTTTACGCATTTTAGCCAAATTCTTGCCCTTCCAAAGTCCTGCTTTAATTCCCGCTAAAGAGGCTACGCCTGCAACTGTTGAATCAACCATACAGGGCCTGACAATGACTGTTGATAAAATATCCGCTTGAAACTGCATTAGAAAATTATTGCGACAAGCTCCTCCGTCAACTGCTAAAGATTTAATTCGAAGGCCTGATTCTTTCTGCATAAGGTCAAAGACATCCTTGGTTTGATAGGCTATCGCCTCTAGTGCTGCTCGTACGATATGTTCAATGCTAGCCCCCCGCGTCAGTCCGGTGATCATCCCTCTAGCTTGGGCATTCCAATACGGAGCACCTAAGCCCACAAACGCCGGAACAAAATAGACCCCTGCATTATCTTTTAAACCTGAAATTACTCTTTCTGATGCTAAAGCATCGGGAATAACCTTTAGTTGATCTCTAAGCCATTGGATCACTGCCCCCGCTATAAAGACCGAGCCTTCCAATGCGTACAGAGGTTTTCCATCAATATCACAGGCTAATGTTGTTAAAAGGCCACCCTCAGACACCTTTCTCTTATGTCCCGTATTAAGAACCATAAAACATCCCGTGCCATAAGTGTTCTTGATCGTCCCTGCACTAAAACATCCCTGTCCATATAACGCCGCCTGCTGATCTCCCATCACCGCCACAATAGGAACCCCTGCCGGCAGGCCTGCCACGTTAGCCGTGTGCCCAAAGACTCCACCAGAAAATGAAACCTTTGGTAAAATTTCTTTAGGGATTCGAAATAACTTTAAAAGTTTAGGCGACCATTCTTTTAAGACAATATCATAAAGAAGTGTCCGTGATGCATTGGTCATATCTGTGCTATGCGATTGTCCACCTGTTAACTTAAAAATCAGCCAACTATCCGTTGTCCCAAAAGCGACTTGTCCCTTTTGAGCTTTGCTGCGAAGGCCTTTAACATGATCGAGCAGCCAAGCAATCTTGGTAGCTGAGAAATAGGGATCCACCACAAGACCTGTAATCCCTCTAACTAGCGACTCATATTTCTTTAATTTTTTACAAAGCGGTGCCGTGCGTCGATCCTGCCAGACAATAGCCTTTGCTAATGGCTTTTGTGTTTTACGATCCCACAAAATGGTCGTCTCTCGTTGATTGGTAATTCCTATGCCTAAAATATTCTTAGGATCAATCTTCGCAGATGCTATCGCTTTTTTGATGACCGACTCAACGGAAGCCCAAATCTGATTCGCGTCATGTTCAACCCAACCGGGTTTTGGGAAATACTGTGGGAATTCTTGATAGGAACTCGATACAACCTCTGCTTTGGAATTAAAAATAAAACAACGTGATCCTGTCGTCCCTTGGTCTATGGCTAGAATATATTTATTCATGGAAACCGACCAACTCCTTAACGCCTAAACCGTTTTTTATTAGCCATGTATAGCTGTTGACCTAAGAGTTTTTGCGCTAACGCATCTTTATCCATCCCATTATCAAAATCATATTGCATCACCGCCACCAACTGTACGACTTGTATAAATGGCCATGTTAATACTGCTGGATTCTGCATGGCCATATCATCAATCATTCGCACATAATCAACCGATGGTCCTTGAATTTTTACACCTTGTTTTCGAAAGCGGTCAATATATTCTGCGACTGTATCCACTTTAGCTTGATTATCAATTAATAGAGACCAGCATCGACTGTCCACATCTAATTTACGCCAAACCTCTGCAATATCTACAACATCTTGGACAACATCTGATTTAACAGGTTCAAAAGGACGATTCTGTGCAACCGTCTTGGCAATTTGAGCTGTCTCAACAGCTTGGATTTGTTTTTTCACTTGCCTCGCCTCCACTGCAGCGACTTGAGCTTGTTCCAAAGCCAACTGCTGAATTTGCGCCATCTGTGCTGCATTCAGATTCACTTTTTGTCTCACAGCTTCTTGAATTACCGCTTCTTGATATTGCTTTGCCGCAGCAGCTACCGTGGCTGCTTGTTGAGCATTTGCATATTCAATCTGCTTTTTATGGACAGCTTGCGCATAAACTTGTTGTTGCTGTTGCTGAACTTGAATTAGCATCTGTTGAGCTATAGCCTGCTGCTGTAGCTGTTGTTGTTGCTGCTGTCGTGCATACATCTGCTGAGCATATACTTGCTGCTCTTGCTGAACCATAACTTGCTGTTGGGCCGCTTGATATTGTTGAAGCATCACTTGTTGTTGCATTTCTTGTTGTGCCATGGCCTGCTGTTGGGCCATCTGTGCTTGCCGGCGGCGAACAACAACAGCAGCGCCCGCAAATGTATCCGTGGATTGCAAAAGCAGTAACCCTACGATGCTTAAGGCAATACTAAAACGCAAAGGCTTAATAAACTTTTCTTTAAGAAATATGATGGAAGACTTTTGCAAATTCGATGTGGTTAAATACAATAAAAAGGACATAAGTTTATTATAACAAAAACCTTAGTAATCCCTAAAATATCCCGCGAATTATTGTAATTTTTCTAAAGCAGCTTTAGCACTTTGATTATCGTAATAGAAAACAGCCTTTTGATAATACTCCTTAGCCCTTATTCTATCCGAATATGCATTTAAATATATCTCACCTAATAAGAAATATGCTTGTGCTAAGAAAATACCTTCTTTCTTTGGATTAAAACCCTCAATAGCCGCCCTTAGCTCTTGCTGGGCTTCAGATAAAGTCTTCAAGGCTTGTTCTTGATTCTTACTCTTATAATCTTCAACCCCATTACCAAAAAGAATACTGCCATAATTCATATGCCTCATTGGGGATGAATCTAATACTACAGCCTGCTTCATGAGAGCCATCCCTTCATCCATCTTATTTTCGTCAATGAGTTCCACGGCTTTCTTTTCTAATTGATCCGCTTGATGGTTACGAGATGTTCCCTTCGTTTTTTCATGATGAGGACGATCTGGCAAGATTTGCTTAATCTCCTCGAGAAAATACGTAAAAGGGGTCTGCAAACCAACATCAACTTGAATGGAATTTTTATCCTGACGGATGATCTTGCCTTTAACGCTC
>JBAXBI010000007.1:0-16376 GCA_037142055.1 Candidatus Omnitrophota bacterium
AAAGACTAACATCATGAATTAAAACGGTACCCTTTTTAAAATCTACATTCCAAGCTTCAAGAACAAAAGAAACGTCCGTCACGGTGCTCCAATCAGTCAAATTTAATTTCTCTAAAGGAATACTTACCTTCTGCCAAGAACCTTGAACATTTTGAATATAATAGGTCGCCTTTTCATTGCGTTCATTACCGACGATCATCTTTACAATACCTGGATAGGCCTCTATCATCCCTCGAATAGTTAGATTCAAGTGATTATATTTTGAAACATCCTTATAGGGGATTGTAATTGCAAACGCTTTTGTCGCCGGAAACGGATCATTAAGATCATAAGTTATACGAATAGGGTTATTATTTAAAGAATAAAAAACCTCATTCTTAAGCGAAACTTTGCGAGTTAAAAAAGCTGTAAAACCATAAACTGTTGAAATGAGAATCACGGCGGTGATACCAACATTAATAACAAGCCATGATTGATTTAAGGTTTTTTTCTTTTTTTCTTCGACAACGTTTTGACGCTTACCTAAATACACCTTTGCTAGGTGATCATATATTTCGTCACGTGTCATGCTGCTTGCCAACCCAATTCTATCTTTGAAAGATTATTGAACAATCTTATAACTGATTTGATTTTAAACACTTATCGCTTACTTAAACATCTTAGCAAAGAAAATGGTGGGAACAAATGAAATGTAGAATTTTTTTAATGGATTTGGATTATTTCTTAAAATAAAAGATTTATTCTTTTAACACCGTCGTCATTTCATACCATTGGATAATTTATGAAATATAGACTAACGGATACTTCTGAGTATCTTTAAGAGAATCAAAAGGAAAATCTTCATAAGAAAGAAAATATTCATTGTCATTAAATAAGAGCCAAATACCATTTGGAGATATTTGAGTAACTTCAGGATTGGAAGTGTTTTTTCCAAGATTTATCATTTTCATTTTTACGTTCCTCATATCCCAAAACTGTATGACTCTTAATTAACGTGAGATTGATATAATAAAATTTGTCACCCCCGAATGTTTTAGTCGGGGGGGGCCAAGTGTACTAGATTCCCGACAAAAGCATTCGGGAATGAGACATGATTTTGAATCTTAATCCCTACGTTAAACTTACGTTAATTAAGAATAATATGACATAGTTTCTTAGAAAGCAAAACCCCCGCCCTAATTTCTTAGGACGGGGGCTTTGTATTGCTTGCGAATCTTATCTTCTAAATAATTAGAAGTTTACATTCACGTGAGCAACAGCCTGACTGGCAACGCTATTATTAGATTTAGCGAATGTATTACCAGGAATGAACCATCCTAAATTAACACCGAATAAAACATCTTCAGTATAATTATAGTTGACGTTCATATCAATTTCATTACCCAACGATTTTTTATTTGTAGTAACAGCACTAGCAACTGAAGACGAAGATCCATCAGGTTGGATTAAATTCAAGTCCGCAGTTTTGTTAGCTAAGAACAAGTCACTCCAGGAAATTGAAGCAGTGACATCCTGGATAGGATTAACTTGTAAACCAACGTTGAAAATATTAAGGTTGGTTAAGTTAAATAAGGTGTTGTAGATTGTTCCAGATCCTTGACCTTCAAACATAGGATCCCAACCCTTATATGTCTTACCAGTATCAGCACCACCTACATTCTTAGCACCAGAAACATAGGTATAAGAACCGCTAACAACTGGCTTATACTTCTCTAATTGAGCAACCGGTATAGCATAGCTGGCCAATAACTGAGCAGCCATGGCTTCACGGGTTCTGTTAGCAGAAGTACCCGCAAGACCGTTACCATTACCAACACGCCCTTTTTGCCAAGCAATTTCAGCTTGGGTATTTAATCCCTTGATAGGATTAGTGCTCACTCTTAAACCAGGAACAAACACTTCATTCATTTTGTTTGTTGTGGAGAAACTAGGACTATTACCATCTTTCTTAGCCCAGAAGTAACCTTCAACCACGGTATTCATGGAATCGCCAAGCTGATAATTGGCATTGATACCATAAAGATTAGAATCAGTCTTGTTAACATCACCGTTAACCAATGCCCCACTTGTATGATTACCAACAAGCTTGGCATAAACTAAATCGATGGTTAATGGCTTATAATCTAAAACTGCCTTGATACCATCAAAAGCAGTGTTTTTGCCTAAATCAGCTGCGATTGACGCCATTGTGCCAGTGGTTGCGTTATTTGTCCCATTACCAACAACTAACCCATTACCAAAAGATAATTCTTGGAGACCAATTGTCATGGTTAGCGGAGAATATAAAAACTCACGCATAGTGACATAAGCCAGATTAAGATCGATGCTAGAAGTGCTGGATGCACCCCAGGCGCGCTCATTAAGCAAGCGGACTGTGGTTGACACATTGTCGCTTAAATCAGCGTCAACGCGTAAACGGGTTTGGGTGAAAAATACGCTTTGACTAGCCAAACCTTCTTTGATACCAGATCCATTTTTATATCCTAAGTCAAAATTCTGACGATTCAGGTATGTGGAGTCAATGTCACCAGAGACTTTCACGTTCTGAACGGCAGCAAAAGCTGGTGCAGCCATAAGGACAGCAGCAGCTAAAACTAAAAATAATTTCTTCATTTGTTTTCTCCTAATTTACTCGAATTACTAGGTTTAAACTCTATATATGCTAGGTGTCTATTGGCCTAGGAAATGACAATCATAGACCCCATGTGATGATTCGTGACCGTTTCTATCTCATACCCCCTTTCTCAGTCTAGTTTCAAATCACCAGGGTTAAGTATCCCTCCTCTTTTAGCTTTCGCTTAGGATTTGGGATTTTGGTAAAAGGTTAAGCTCTTACCAAAGTGTAGTTATTCTGCCACCTGGGTATGGGCATGTCAAGAAAATTTAGATAAATTTTACTAGTGTGGTTAAAAAAAGAACGAGTTAACGTTTCCTCTAATAGAGGATGGGCCTAGCTATTGACGACACTGCCAGAATCCGAAACGTTTTGCGGCTCTGCTTACGGCAGGCCAGGCGTACACCCTATTATTGCTACCACTATAAAACACTCACTCTGCTGCAATCTTATGTAACCCAACAACTTTCACGACTACTAAAAACCGCCCTTGTCAAATGATTACTTTCCTGACTTCCGCACTTGGCTAAATTTATAAAAATTTACGCATAAATACATAAAAAATGGGTGCCTCTATTTTCTGCATTCCCTCCCCCTTGTGGGGAGGGCCAGGGAGGGGTGGGTAGTATAAATTGACTATTTTCACCCCCACCTGACCTCCCCCCTCGAGGGGGAGGAATCATTGTGTGGCTAACTCTTTCATTAATGAAGTAAATTTCAGGGTGTCCCAATGTGGAAGTCAGGAAAGATTACTTTGCTTCCGCCATAAAGTATGGCGGATCGTAATGACACATTTAGCTTAATATATTAATGGAAGGTCGATCTGGTCGCGCTAATAAATCTTATTTTTGTGGGATATTAACGTACGGATTATTAATAATATCTAATTACCACTCCACAGGAATGAGAAATTCGATAACTATTATTATAATTTGCTCCATTTATGGCGTTACAAGTGTTTCATGCCCATTATTACCTAAGAAACGCTCAAAAATGAAACGCCTTAACTCGCGTTTGTTATAATAAAGCTTATCACCCCCGAATGTCTTAGTCGGGGGTCCAGCATACTAGATTCCCGACAAAAGCATTCGGGAATGACACATGATTTTGATTCTATCACTTCGTCAAACTCACGTTATTTAAGAACCATCATTAGGATGATGCTTCACGTCACGGCCTTCGACTATATAGATAACCTCTTCGGCAATATTGGTGGATAAATCCGCAATCCGCTCAAGGTTATGGGCAATGCGCATCAATTGCAGACAGCCAGAGATCGAATCTTTCTTGCTACTCATCAATTCAGTAAGGTCTTTGAGGATTTTGTCCCCTGCATCATCAACAATATTGTCCCGCTCCCGCACAGAGGATGCCAAAGAAGCATCTTCATTCACAAAGGCATTGATTCCATCTTTTAGCATCCTAACTGCATTCTCTCCCATCAGTTTTAGATCATCATAATTTCCAGCCACTGGGTGAGTTATTAAAAAAAGACTGCTTTCTGATATATTAACGGCATGGTCTGCCATACGTTCTAAATCCTTATTCATCTTAATCATCATAATTACCAAGCGTAAATCGCGAGCAACCGGCTCGTACTGAGCAATCAGCTGCATACATAACTCATCAATGGCCCGGTCATAATCATTGACCTTGGGCTCTTCTGTATTCATAACCTCCAGAAGCATCTCTTCCTTGCCATCTAAAAGCCCCTTAATACTTTTGGCAATCATCTCCTCCACTAAAGAGGCATCCTGAATTAATTGATGCTTTAACTCAACTATTTTATTTTTAAACATACTGCTCCTTTTAAGCGATGTGCTTTTATTGTTTAACCAAACTTCCCAGCCAGATACTCCTCGGTTCGCTTGTCTTTTGGAACCGTAAACATTTTCTTAGTTAAATCATACTCTATCAAATTTCCTAAATATAAATAGGCTGTGTAATCTGAGACTCTGGCCGCCTGCTGCATATTATGGGTTACAATGACAATTGTATAATTACTCTTTAATTGATGCATCAATTCTTCGATATGGCCTGTTGCAATCGGATCTAACGCCGAACAAGGCTCATCCATCAACAAAATATCCGGTTTAACGGGTAAAAGCCTGGCAATACACAACCTTTGCTGCTGTTCCAAAGAAAGATTAAGTGCCGAGGTAGACAACTTATCTTTCAAAGCATCCCAAAGGTCAACCGCATTCAAAGAACGCTCAAGAATCTCCCCATACTCTTTAGGACGTGCGGTGCAATGGATTTTGACACTAAAGAGCACGTTTTCGGCAACCGATAAGGGAAACGGATTTGGCCTTTGGAAAACCATCCCAACCTTCTTTCGAAGCTCAACCAAATTTGTCCCAGGCTCATGAATATCCTGACCATCAATAATAACCTGGCCGTTAACGGACACATCTTCTATCAAATCATTCATACGATTAAACACCCGAAGCATGGTTGTCTTACCGCAACCAGATGGCCCAATTAACGAAGTAATCATCTTAGGCAAGATTTCAATATTGATATCTTTAAGAGCCTGAAATTTGCCGTAAAAAAGATTGAAGTCTTTGACTTGAATAATTGAGTCCATTAACCAAATCTCCCTGAAATATAATCATCCGTACGCTTGTCGGTTGGAGCTATAAACATCTTCTTAGTCACATCCACTTCAACTAACTGCCCCATCAAGAAAAATGCTGTCCTGTCTCCCACACGGGCCGCCTGCTTGGTATTGTTGGTCACTAAGATTTGAGTATATTTTTCCTTAAAACGTACCATCGCCTCTTCAATCTTGGCCGTTGAAATAGGATCTAACGCAGAGCAGGGCTCATCATAAAGAATAATCTCCGGATCAACAGCCAAGGTTCTGGCTATACACAGTCTTTGCTGCTGACCACCGGAAAGCTTCATGCCATGTTCGCTTAAACGATCCTTCACCTCATCCCATAGATAGGCGGCCTTAAGGGAGCGCTCAACCGTACCTTCAATTTGCTTTTTATCTTTTATCCCATGCCGACGAAGCCCGTAAGCTACATTTTCAAACACGCTCATCGGCAGGACGATCGGCAGGGCAAAAACCATCCCCACCCGTTTGCGCAACAATTCAACATTCGTATCTCGATAGATATTCTGACCATCAATGGTTAAAGTCCCTGTAAAAGAAAAATTGGCTTGAGAATCATTAAACCGATTAAGACACCGTAAGAATGTCGACTTACCGCTGTTCGACGGTCCAATAATGCTTAAAATCTCATTGGCATAGACATCCAGCGAAATGGTTTTTAGAACCTCATGGGTCCCGTAGCGAACATTCAAATCTTTAGACTGAACCTTAATTGTCTTTACCATTTTCTCTGCTTCCTAAAATGCGCCCGCACAAGGATTGCAATCAAATTTAACGATAACACAATCATTAAAAGAACCAGAGCCGTCCCGTAGCGAATTTCTAACTTAATATTAGGCACCTGGGTTGAAATAACATACAAGTGATACGGGAGTGCCATCACCTGATCAAACACCGACTTAGGCAATCTTGGCAAATAAAACGCAGCTACCGTAAATAATATAGGAGCCGTCTCCCCCGCCGCCCTTGATACGGCTAAAATCATTCCTGTTAAGATCCCCGGCAAAGCGTGCGGCAGGACTACATGGCGAATCGTATCCCACTTAGATACTCCCAGTGATATACTCACCTGACGAAAAGACTGAGGCACACTATCTAAAGCCTCTCGGGTGGTTGTAATAATGATGGGAAGCACCATAATCGCTAAGGTCATGGAACCGGCTAAAATGGAAGCTCCAAACTTGAGGAAAACCACAAAAATTCCCAGCCCAAACAATCCGTATACGACGGAAGGGACCCCAGCTAAATTGATGATAGCCAACTTAACCGCCCGGGTTAAGAAATTATCTTTAGCGTATTCTGTTAAATAAATCGCCGAGAGCACTCCTAAAGGTAAGGCAAAAATCAAGGTACCCACAACCAAATACAATGTCCCGATGATGGCCGGAAAAATCCCGCCTTCACGCATCCCTCGTTTTGGCATTTGCGAGAGGAATTCCCAAGAAATCGCGTGCCAGCCCTGCTGAACAATATAAAAAAGGATAAAAATAACCGGCAAGACAACAATAACAGTCGCCAGGAATAAGATTGCAAAAGCTATTTTTTCTCTCGTATAAGGATTTCTAATCATATGATATTTATGTTGTTACTTTGTCATTCCCGAATGCTTTTGTCGGGAATCTAGTTCCCGAGTGTTCTGGCCCCCCGATAGAAACATTCGGGGGTGACAATAAAATTAAAAATTTATTTTGCCTTGCGATGAACGGCTAAATCCGCAATTAGGTTAATACAGAATGTAATAATAAAAAGCACAATCCCAATGGCAAAGAGCGCATAGTAATGATCACTGCCACGGACTGTTTCCCCCATCTCAGCGGCTACTGTTGCTGTTAAGGTTCTGACCGGCTGAAACAAAGAATTAGGAATCTTGGCTGCATTTCCCGTAATCATCATAACCGCCATGGTCTCTCCAATAACACGCCCGATACCTAACATCACAGCCGCCACAATTCCAGACGAAGCCGCCGGCAAAATAACCCTCCAAATAGACTGCCAGCGAGTGGCTCCTAAAGCCAAGGCAGCTTCTTTGTAGCGCTTAGGAACAGCATTAAGGGCATCCTCGGCAATACTGACAATGGTTGGCATTGCCATAAACGCCAACATCAGGGCGCCTGAAAAAGCCGTTAATCCCGTCGGTAGATGAAATGTATTCCTAACCCATGGAACTAAGGTCATCATCCCAATAAACCCTAAAACCACACTAGGAATAGCGGCTAGGATTTCAATGCCAGATTTTAAAACCTCTCTAATCTTAACGGGAGCTACTTCCGCGATAAAAACAGCACAGGCGATCCCAATGGGAACCGCAATAACCGTGGCTCCTAAAGTCACAAACATCGAACCCACGATTAAAGACAGAATACCAAACAGTGCTGGGGTTGAAATCGGATACCATTTTTGCCCACCGAGAAAATCAGAGGGAGAAACGGTCTTGAAAAGAGAAAAACCTTCTTTAGCCAGAAAAATAAAAATAAGAAGGACAAAGATAATCGAAGCGATGCCGCTAAAATAGATGCACCGTTCGATTATCCATTCCTTAATATGCTTTCCTGTAAGGTTCTTTTGCATTATTATTTCACTGGCACAAAATCAGTTTCTTTAACAATCTGTTGACCTGCAGGGCTGAAAACAAAATCAACGAAACTCTTAACCAATCCCTGAGGTTGACCATTGGTATAGAAAAACAATGGGCGGGAGATATAATACTTACCAGAGACAACATTTTCAAGAGTTGGCGTATAATATTCACTCTTAGCATCTTTTGCAACGGAAATAGCTTTTTGAGTTTTAGAGATATAGCCCATCCCATAGTAGCCTATCGCATTAGAATTTTGAGCGATTTCATCAGCAATAGCCTGAGAAGAAGACATTAGTAAAGCCCCCGAATCAAACTCGACGGTTGATTTAGCATCCCCCTTACGTAGAACATGCTCCTTGAAATACACATGGGTACCCGAATTGACTTCACGAGAAAGAAGCACAATAGGAGAATCCTTCCCCCCTACTTCTTTCCAATTCTTGATTTTTCCATTAAAGATATCGGCTAACTGATCGATTGTCAATTTCTCAACGGAGTTAGAAGTATTAACAACCACAGCCAACCCATCTAAACCGACTTTAAATTCTTCAGGGGCAATGCCCTTAGCCTTAGCTTGGTCGATTTCTACCTTTTTCATCGAACGAGAAGACTCGGCAATATCACAAGTATTGCTTATCAAGGCGGCAATCCCTGTCCCAGAACCGCCACCGGTGACCGCAATAAAAGCATCTTTGTGATCTTGCATATACGCCTCAGCCCATGCTTGACCTAAATTCACCATGGTATCTGAACCCTTAATCTGAATAGAGTTTCCTGCCGCGTAAGCAGTATTAAAACTACAACATACCGCTGTAACCAACATTAACATTTTTACAATACGCATAACATCTCCTTGAATTGGATTGATTTTATTTGTTAACATAATATAAATAGTATGTTAAGAGCAGGTTAAGATTGAGTTAAGTTTGTGTTAAGAATCATGCTCATTCCTGACTTCCGCATTGGGACCCCCTGAAATTTACTTCATTAATGAATGAGTTAGCCACACAATGATTCCTCCCCCTTGAGGGGGGAGGGAATGGGGAGGGAATACAGAAAATCGAGTGTCATTGCGAGCCCGAAGGGCGAAGCAATCATTTAAAAGATCGCCACGCATCGCTTAGAATAGCTCCTCCTCGCGATGACACATGGTTTCTACCAAAAACGCGTAATGATTGTTAAGAATTTAAAATCGACCCACTAGGAATATCTGTTGATGTAGCATAATGGTGGTGTTTGATATCCTCTCCTTCAACTATATAAATGACTTCTTCTGCGATATTGGTCGCTAAATCAGCAATCCGTTCAAGATTGTAGGCAATACGCATAATGTGAAGAGATTCATGAATAGAACTTTTCTTTGATTGCATAATAACCGTCAAACGCTTAAGAATCTGGTCTCCTGCATCATCAACAATGTTATCACGGTCACAAACGCTATTAGCTAAGACAATATCTTCTGATGCAAACGATTTAATTGCATCCTTAAACATAGCAATCGCCCCTTCGGACATGATCTTGATTTCATCATTAGAATCTTCAAAGGAACAAGAAGCCAAAAAAATCCCGCTTTGACAAACATTGACGGCATGATCCCCCATGCGCTCTAAATCCTTATTCATCTTTATAATCATCAAGGCCAAACGAAGATCACGAGCCACAGGTGAGGATTGAGCAATCAGTTCTACGCAAAACTTCTCAATCATGCGATCGTCATCATTGACCTTGGGCTCTTCATCTTCCATGACCTCTTTAAGAAGTCTCACATCTTTCTTAAGCACACCTTGCATACTATTAATAAGCATGTGCTCAACTAAAGCGGCTTCGGATAATAAATGCTCTTTTAATTCAGATATTTTCTGTGGCAACATAAAATTTCTCCGTATTAACCAAACCGTCCCGTAATGTAGTCTTCCGTCATTTTGTTGGAAGGCTTGGTAAAGAAGTTACTTGTTATATTAAATTCGACTAACTCTCCATGCATAATAAAAGCCGTTTTATCGGACACCCGAGCGGCCTGCTGCATGTTATGGGTCACAATCACAATCGTATATTCCGATTTTAAACTCTCCATCAATTCTTCTATGCGGGAGGTTGCAATGGGATCCAGCGCCGAACAGGGCTCATCCATAAGAATGATTTTTGGCTCCACGGCTAGCGCTCTAGCAATGCACAAACGCTGCTGCTGCCCACCAGATAGAGAAAGCGCTGAAAGATTCAGATGATCTTTCACCTCATCCCAAAGGGCGGCTCTACGTAAACATTTCTCAACAACAGAATCTAATATCCTCTTATCCGATACCCCAATTAGCCGCAAACCATAGGCAATATTTTCATAAATCGTCTTAGGAAATGGTGTGGATTTCTGAAAAACCATCCCAACTTTTCGACGAAGAGCAACCACATCTGTCTCTTTAGAATAAATATTAACCCCATGGATTAAAACCTGCCCTTCCACTCTCGTTGCAGGAATCAAATCATTCATGCGGTTAAAAATCCTAATCAACGTTGATTTGCCACAGCCTGAAGGTCCGATCAAAGCAACCACACTGTGCGCCTGGATATCCAAGGAAACATTTTTTAATGCCTGTCGCTTGCCATAATAAAAATTCAAATCCTTCACTTGAATTTGCACTTCCTTCACAGGATCTATCCCCTTAGTGGGAGGCTTCAATGTTTGTCGAGGTTCTGGAGTAAATGTCTGCATAAGGTCTCCTATCTCCCACCTAGAAATTTATTGCGTCGGGCAACAAAAAGGGAAGAAAACAAATTAATGGCGAAAACCACAATAATAAGAACAATGGCTCCAGCCCACGCCTGACGATGCCAATCATCATAGGGTGAAATGGCATAAGAAAAGATTTGTAACGGTAACGCCGCAATCGGCTGCATAAGGTTATGATGCCAAAACCGATTGCCAAAGGCTGTAAAAAGAAGTGGCGCGGTTTCGCCGGCGACACGCGCTAGAGCCACCATAATGCCCGTCATAATTCCTCCTAAGCTAGAAGGTAAAACGATATCCACAATAACCCTCCACTTAGGTGCCCCCAAAGCTAAACCTGCTTCTCTTAATTGATTAGGAACCATCCGAACAAACTGTTCGGTCGTACGGGTGATCATCGGGATCATCATCAACCCTAACGCTATGCCTCCTGAGAAAGCGGAAAAGGTCTTCATCGGGACAACACAGATGACATAAGCAAAAATACCAAATACAATCGAAGGGATCCCATTCATCACATCTGTCGTAAACCTGATTAATTGAGCAAAACGGTAGTTGGCGTATTCATTAAGATATATTCCAGAAGCTAACCCTATAGGAACACCAAACATCACCGCCAAAGAAAGCAACGTCAGCGTTCCTACTATAGCGTTTGCCATGCCTCCACCAGGCTCTCCAACTGGTTTGGGCAAATGAATAAAGAAACCAACATTTAAAGCCGAGATGCCGTGCACAACTAAATGCGACAGGATACTAAAAAGCATAAACAGCAAGATCGCCGAACAAAGGAAAAGCACATAAACAATCAATTTATCCCAAAGATATCTTCTTGTTTTTGTTCGCTCAAATATAAGATCAAAATTAACCGTACTCACTTAAACTCCTGTCTTTAACGCCAATGATTCCCCGGAGGTTACAGTCCAAATAAGCAGCCGTGCTAATATATTAACGACAATAGAAACAATAAACAAAACCAACCCAATCTCGATAAGAGCTGATAAATACATTTCTGACGTGGCTTCACTAAATTCATTGGCAATTACGCTGGCTAAGGTGTAACCGGGAGAAAACAATGAAAAAGTCATATTGGGGTTATTGCCAATAATCATCGTCACCGCCATTGTTTCTCCAATAGCACGTCCTAAAGCCAAGATGATCGCCCCAAAGATTCCTACCTTAGCATGAGCTAATATAACCTTTTGTATAGTTTCCCAACGGGTTGCTCCTAATGCATAGGAAGCTTCCTTGTAAACCTTAGGAACAGTCATAATCACTTCTCTGGAAATTGAAATAATAAACGGGACAATAATAATAGCCAGAATGATACTGGCCGATAAAACTCCTACCCCATAATTAGGCCCCTGAAAGAATGGAAGAAACCCTAAATATTTACCCAAAAACGGCTGAACATTATTACGCATTAGCGGAACCAGGACAAAAATACCCCAGAGCCCATAAATGACACTGGGTATGGCCGCTAATAAATCGATAAGCATTGAAATAGCCTTTGATACGCTCGAGGGTGCATACTCTGCTAGGTAGATCGCAGAACCAACGCCAATGGGAACTGCTATTAATAAAGCTAGAAATGATGTCAAGCACGTCCCAAAAATAAATGGAAGAGCTCCAAACTCATCAATGACAGGATCCCATGTACGACTAGCAAAAAACTTAAAGCCAAATTTATGAATAGCTAAACTGGAAGAACTTAAGAGTTGATAAAGGATCCCTCCTACCAAAAGTAAAATCAGGCAAGGGAATAAGGCTAGAAAATATTTAAAAAAGATGTCACTTGTATCGTTGCGCATACACTAGAAAAGGAGCGGAACCTATAAAAGACCCCGCTCCTTAAATTCATTTCTAAATAAATTAATATTTAACTTGCTTTATCTTTTCTTGAATCATTCCTACCACACTCGCTGGAAGCGGTGCATAATCTAAGCTTTCACAGTATTTCTGACCATCGGTAACAGCCCATTTGATGAAATTGACAATCGCCTCACCCTTGGCATGGTCATGCATATCCTTATAAATCAATAACCAAGTAAAACTGGAAATCGGATAAGCTGCAGGGTTGGAACTATTGACGATCGACACCCGAAAATCAGGAGCAATAACTACCCCTTCAGCAGACTTAGAAACACTCTCTAAAGTAGGCTCAATGTAACTGCCAGAGCTGTTCTTCATATAAGCATAGGTAAGATCATTCTGCTTGGCATAAGCCAATTCCACGTAGCCGATAGCTCCAGGAGTTTGTTTGACTAAACCAGCGACCCCCTCGTTACCTTTACCGCCTAAACCTACGGGCCAGTTAACAGAAGTTCCCTTGCCAACCTTGCCTTTCCAGATTGGACTTACTGAACTTAAGTAGTCGACAAAGATAAAGGTTGTCCCGCTGCCATCAGAGCGATGAACCACCACAATCCCTTGATCAGGTAAAGCAACATCAGAATTCTCAGATGCAATACGAGCATCGTTCCATTTGGTAATCTTACCTAAATAAATATCAGCTAAAACATCTCCTGATAATTTCAACCCTGTTTTAACACCAGGTAGATTATAGGAAACAACCACTGCACCCATGACCATAGGGATATGATAGATACGTCCAGGAGCCTCATTAATCTGATCCTGAGTCATCGGACCATCAGTAGCCCCAAAATCGACCGTTCCAGCGGTAATTTGCTTAATACCACCACCAGAACCGATAGATTGATAATTAAAGGATAGGCCAGGATTAGTTTTGGCATATTCATCAAACCATTTGGAATAAATTGGATATGGGAACGTCGCGCCTGCTCCATTAATAAGCAGCGAATTCGCCCAAGCGACTGAGGCCACTGCTACCGCTACTAAGAATGCTAAAACTTTCTTCATAAAATATTCCTTTCGTTGAGTATATTCTACCCCGCCTACGCAGGGTTAATTCGTCCCGCCATAGGCGGAACTCATTAAAATTTCCAGTTTATATCGTATTGAACAAGATGTTGAGGAGCCTTTTGTAATAATGAGCCAATCTGACGTAGGCGGTCATACTCAATCTTAAATGACATATTCTTAGCTAGACCAACTTCTACGCCAGTCTCAATCCCTTTGAGACTTGTGCCACCACCACCAAAGTCTGAATCAGGGAAGATATCTAACCATGCATCTCTTCCTATATATTTATAAGCTCCATAGGCTCTCCAGGTTCCAAAACCATTCACCTTAGAGTTTCCGATATAGGTACCAGCCATCCAAGCCACATTTGCTTTTTTAGGGCTTGGGTTTCTTGTATATTCCCCAAAAACACCGACACGAGGAATATAAACTGGTAATAATTCACCAAAGGGATCATTTAATCCAACATCAATTGCTCCCATTGGAGCGCTGTAATCATATTTTAAACCATTGGGCCCATTTGCAGAATTGATAGTGTTTTTAGCTTGTGATGAGGTACCGCCTCCTAAAAGAAAACCACTTTTAATATTTCCATAACCTACATAGGTAAATGCCACTTTAGCATCCAATTTATCGGAAGGTTTAATGGTTGCGATAAATTGAGGAGCAAACATGAAAGGATCGCTCGAACTGGGATCCAATTCCCCTAATAAAAAGAAATTACCTACAACAGTTAAACTCAACATACTGTTGACTTTATAAGTATATGAGGGTGAAATACCTTCAGGAGTAATGTCATTATCAAACAAAAATTCCATTGGTTCATAAAATACAGAATTTTCCATTTTACCTACTGTTACAGTTAAATCTGGAGTAAACATGTATTGACCATACGCTTTATTTAAAACTATATATGGTTTAGTAAATACTGAATTTGCACCAGAATTTCCCGTAAAGGTACTGTCAGTATAATTATTAGAACGAGCATTACTCTTGGCAGCTGTAGGTCCTGTTTCCCCATCAGTAGCAATACCAACAACCACTTTAGCTTTATCATTAACTTTTGTTTCAAAATTCAAACGAGCTCTCAAACGTGCACGAACCCGTTCGCCCTGTCTACCTGCATCGGTACTTTTAGCGCCAGAGGCAATAGTTTCTTTTCGCTCGGTTTGAAGTCGTCCACGAAAATCGCCACCAATTTTAAAATTTTGCACCCAATCAGGAGCTTGTTTTTTATAGCCCTCTTCAGTTGCCGTTTTTTCCTCATAAGCGATTTCACCTTTTAATTGAGTTGCTTCCTTATCCGATAAAATGCCTTTTTCAACTAACTTTTTGACAAGCGCATCCACCGTACTGGCGGCCATGCTCATCCCTTGACAGGCCAAAATAAAACCTAAGGCCATTACCCATACCGTTTTTCTCATGACTCCTCCTGTTATGCTGATTAGGGGTTTAAGTTCTTGATAATAAAATGGTTTAACACGCCCTTAATATAAGGCTGCAATATTAAGAACAGATTAAGAATAGGTAAAGTCTTGATAAATCATTAAACAACATCTACATCAAAATGAAAAGCCAAAGCGGTAACACGTTAGAGCATGTACACTTGTGCAGTACAAGTTAAACGTAGTTGTTTAGCGGGCAAAAAGATTTTTTATATGATTCCCCTCTCAAAGAGGAGGAAAATAAAGGCGTCCTGCAACGCATCCAATCTCCTCCTGTTTCAAGGCTGCATCAACTGCTACCGGACGAGGGACAGTCACTTCAAAATCAATCTTACAAATTGAACACAGATCCGACATAAACAAAAGGTGGCTTTTTTGGTTAGGTTTGGTTAGGTTGGTTTGTTTTCTTGTAATTGGCATGGTATGCTTCTAATAATGCAATATTTTTCGACTTTTTACTGGCTCACTATAATTTGTGTAGATTATTAGAATACATAGGGGGCCTTTTATTTTAGAGAATGGGGAAAAAATGAAAAAACTCACCTTAAAATGTTTGACCCTTATTTGCCTGCCCTTAGCGATGGTTGTTTTGTATCCCTTGACTGCTTTTGCGGTTCAAGGCGTGGCCAATGTTTTTACGACTGACATCAATGATCCATCCGGAAAACAGTTATTAAAAGAAGTTAGACTTTATGATCTTGATGGATCGGGCTATCTAAAAAATCGGTATGTTCAAATTTTGGTTATAAAAGGCTCGACGGTTGACCATCTAGCACAAAAAATTAATGGGGATTTCCGCTATACCCCTGTCGTATGGGATAGTCAAAATCTTAATCCATCAGGGGACTGGTCGGGAATAAGATTTGATGCTGCTTCTTTATATTATGGTTTTACTACTGCGCGAAGATACCTAGCAGATCACTTTGGTTATATACCACCTGGTTACGTTAATGTGCACGCTTTTAAAACTTTAAATCTATCCCCTGGGCTAATCCTAGGTGGCGAAGCAAACCCTTCTAATAATCCACCATCAATTGATATGTACCTTCCCATTACTATATCCGAATATACACTAAATCCTGCAAGAGACAGTATAGTGGCAATTCATGAGTATTTTCATATCGTGTTTCCTCGTTACATACAGGGCCTTCACTTTTATCAAATTCCACAAACTCCTTCAAATGCTATAAACGAAGCTATCTCAGACTTCTGGGGGACGTCTATTCTTGATGAGCCACGCAAGAGCTGGTGGACCATGATTCCTCCTGGAGTGCCGAAACCCGATTTTAGAGATTTTATGTACTATGACGACAGTCTTACAACAAAAAAGAATCCTAACACAAATGACGAGACTGTGATGCAAGATAACCTAACACATGCGCTATGGGCTTTAAGAAGTCATCCGCGTATAGGCAAGACCAATGCGGAAAAGATCTTTTGGAATGCAATGTATTTAATCCATTCAACTCCTGCTCGACTTGCAATTCTGGAGGACATCCCTCAAGCATGTCTTAATG
>JBAXBI010000008.1:0-15649 GCA_037142055.1 Candidatus Omnitrophota bacterium
ATTACCTCCGCTCTTTTTAAGGCTGCTTATTCTCGCTAAGCCCTAAGAGCTCTTTGTTAACATCGACTTTTGTTTTTTGCGCTAACTTTTCAATGTACTCTAATATAGTGGTCTGTTGTTTGCGTAGAGTCAGTCCAGAAATTAACTCTGTTTTTACATCTGCAAACGGTTTAATAACCCCACCTTTTTTCTCATCTACATGTGCAATATAATAACCATCAGGACCTTTAAACACAGAGCTTGTACTTCCCGCATCTAAAGAAGAGATAGCTTTCTGCATCGCTTCAAATGGAGCTTTAGTAAATTCTGGAATAATCCCTCCGTTAGCCGCGAAACTGTCATTTGATTGGGCTTGGGCTAAAGCAGCAAAATCTCCTCCTTGTAGAACCTGAACTAAAATATTCTTAGCGGCTGCTTCGTCAGGGACTGCAATTTGACGAACTTTCCATTTAACAGGTTCCATGAAAAGATTTTTATTTTGGTCATAATATTTTTGAGCGTCTGCTTCGTTAGCCGTTATACCTTTAGTCAGCTTGCTTGCTAATTCTTGAACTAATAGTGTGCGACGGAAATCTTCTACAGCATCTTTAATATCTTTTTTATCCCCAATATCAGAACTCTCTGCATCTTTCACAAGAAGCTGTTGACGAATAAGTTCATCAAGCACTGAAGCTTTGGTCTGCGGATCTTTATCATTAAAATCAGGGAGTCCCTGTTTTAAAAGTTTTAGTCTTTGGTTAAATTCATCAACTGTTAACTTCCAACTTCCCACTCTAGCAATAACATTAGGAGGTATCGGGCCTTCTTGATTTCCTACATTTGTACTAGGCGCTGTTACAGAAGCAGGTGCTGTAGCTGTTGGTGTTGCTCCTTCAGTCGAAGGAGTGTTGGTTAATTTTTTTGGGGCTGAGAAAAAATCACAACCTGATAAAAAATTTGCGGTAATCCCAAGAAAAATAACTATAAGTAGTTTCTTCACAAAGCAATTCATAATTCCCCCTTATTAAAAAATATAGTTTAAGTATACAACTTAAAAACTTTATATGCAACTTCAGATGAAACTTTTTAACTTTGACGTGATTTTACAATTTTAAACAAAAAAATCTTGAAAAATTATGCCCCATTGTTTTTTAAAAAAGACCTTTTACTGCTTCTTTTTCACTTAGAAGCTCTTCCAGGGTTGCTTTAACCTTAGCCTTAGAGAAATCATTATGGTTAATCCCTTGGACAATGTTCCAGTTGTTTCCATCGCTTTGCAGCGGGAAACCAAACATAAGTCCTTCTTCCACTCCATAACTCCCATCCGAAGAAACAGCTGCTGAGAAAGATTCTCCCGAATGTGTCGGGGTAGAGATAGAACGCACCGTATCGATAATTGCATTTGCGGCTGACGCTGCGGATGAAAGCCCTCGAGCTTTAATAACAGCGGCCCCTCTTTTTTGAACAGATTCGATAAAAGTTGTCTGTAGCCAATTCAGATCGCCGATAACTTTTGTCGCTGGTTGTCCCTGGATTGTTGCATTATAAAAATCAGGATATTGGGTTGCAGAATGGTTTCCCCAAATTGCTATATTTTTAACATCCGCGACAGGCGCCGAGACTTTCTGTGCCAATTGTGTTGCTGCGCGATTTTGATCTAACATTGTCATCGCGTAAAAATTCTTAGCTGGAATATTCTTACAGACACTTTTGGCAATGTAAGCGTTAGTATTGCAAGGATTACCGACGACTAGAACCTTACACGTTGCTTTAGCATTATTTGATAGCGCCTTGCCTTGCTCAATAAATACACCGCCATTAATCTTCAACAGGTCTCCTCTTTCCATTCCCTCTTTTCGAGGAATACTCCCCACTAGAAGAGCCCAGTCGATATCTTTAAAAGCAACGTTAGCGTCGCTTGTTGTTATAACATTTTTAAGAAGAGGAAAGGCGCAGTCTTCTAGCTCCATCACAACACCACCTAATGCAGGAAGAGCTCTTTCCAATTCTAAAAGACTTAAGTCAATTTCAGTATCTTTGCCAAACATCTCCCCTGCAGCAATCCGAAAAAGCAAGGCATAACCAATTTGTCCTGCAGCACCTGTTACGGCGACTTTTATACGTTTAGACATGTTTTCCTTCCCTTATATTATTCCCGGCAGCTTTGCTCGGGCATCCTTAACCTGCTGGATAGAAATTTCTGCAAAAATAATTTCCTCTTTATCTTCTGATCCTTCAGCAACGATATTTCCCCAAGGGTCTATGATCATACTATGCCCATAACTTTCTATATTTCGAGCATCAAAACCGACTTGATTAGGGGCCAATACATAGCAAAGGTTCTCGATGGCTCTGGCTCGAAGCAATGTCTCCCAGTGGGTTTGACCCGTTTGTTTTGTAAAGCATGAGGGCACTGTTAAAACTGTTGCACCTGCACGCGCATACTGTTGATAAAGATCAGGAAATCTTAGGTCGTAACAAACGCTTAAGCCAGCCTTGAATTCTCCAACGGAAATTATACAAGTTTCCCTGCCGTGGGCTATCTGCTCTGATTCACGTATTATCTTATCACTTAAAATAGCGTCGAATAAATGAATTTTCTGATATTTTTCAATTTTTCCTGAAGATCCGTTAATGGCTACCGACGTATTATAAGCTTTGTCTCCTAAAGCTTCTTCGTAGATTGATCCTAATAAAATATCTACTTTCCTCTGACAGGCTAAATCTAAAAACGTTTGAGTCGTATAACCTGGTATTTGTTCGCGGGCTTGGGAGAGAACTTCTTTATTGCTGGTATCGCCACGGAAATTAAAAATTTCTGGTAAAAGAATCCATTGCGCTTGATTTGTTATGGCTCTTTTAACAAAATTTATTGCTCGTCGGATATTATCACTTTTATCCGCTGTGGCATTAAACTGAATTAAAGCAACCTTCATCGTTAGACTGTTTGTTTTAAAATTTCACCATATTCTTTATGGCATTTAGTATAAAAATCTTGTGTTTTTAATTCATTTCGCCAGGCTGTGATCTTTGCATATTTACTTAAATCAACCCCTGAAAGCTCACAAGGATCGAGCGCTGCTAGAAGCGTTAAATCTGCTAGTGTTAATTGAGATCCTACTAAAAATTTATGTTGTCCTAATTGTTTTTCAATATACGGCAAATATTGTTCTAGAAATTTTTCTCCATCAGCAATGGATTCTTGACTAACCACAAATCCCATACGAGGCGCAAAAAGACGATTATACGCCACCTTAGAGACGTTAACAGAAATATGCAAATTAGAAAAATCTGCCCATTGCTCGACTTCAGCTCTTTGTTTTAAATCTTTAGGATATAAATCTGATCCCGCCTTCTCGCAAAGATATTTACAAATGGCGCCACTTTCAAACAGACAAAAGCCATCATCCTCCATGGCTGGAACTTTACCGATCGGGTTAACCTTTAAAAACCATTCTTGTTTTTGTTCGCCCTCACGCAAATTTATTCGTCGATATTGATATGAAAGCCCCGCGAGATTTGCGACAAAGCGCACTTTATTGGCTGGACCTGATAAATCTGAACCGTAGATTGTCAACATTGAGATTCTCCTTAAAGAAAAGAAAAAATGACCCTAACGAGATTTGAACTCGTGCCGAGAGCTTGAAAAGCTCTTGTCCTGACCGGGCTAGACGATAGGGTCAAAAATTAGCTTCCTTAGATTCTTATCTGCTTAACCTCTTCGTACTGGTTAAGGAATTGGTTATTATAGCGACCTCTTTTGAAGCGTCAAGAATTTTCGAAGCTCACTCCTTAATAATCTCTTCTTCGCGAAAAGCGACATGTGCAATTGAAGAGACCTGATCACCGCTATCTAATGAAATTAACTTTACTCCGACGGCAGAACGGCCGGTTTCACGAATTTCAGATGGAGAAGACCTCACGACCATCCCTTTTTTGGTCACTGCCATAATCTGATCTTCATCTGTCACCGTCAAAACACAAACAACAGGTCCGTTTTTATCCGTCACCTTTACGTTAATGATTCCTTTGCCTCCCCTGGATTGGGTTCTGTAATCGGCAAAGTCTGAACGCTTGGCGTATCCTAATTCACAGACCGTTAATAATTTTGCAGTTGTCTTATCTACATCAGGAGCAAAAACAAGCATGCCTACAAGATAATCGCCTTTGTTTAATCGAATGCCTTTGACACCTCTCGCTCCGCGCCCCATATCGCGCAAAAGTTTCTCTGGGAAGCGCAATGCAAGTCCTGCATGAGTTGCTAATAAAACATCTTCCTTCCCATTGCTTAAGGCCACCGCGATTAACTCATCGCTTTTTTCCAAACCAATTCCAACAATGCCCCCTTTGCGCGGATTGCTGTAGGCCGAGACTCTGGTCTTTTTAACAACTCCTTGCTTGGTGGCAAATACTAAAAATTCATCTTCTCTAAACTCTTTAACCGCTACAATCGCACTGATTTTCTCTTCAGGTTTAAAAGAAAGCAAATTGATAATGGCTTTTCCCTTAGCTGTACGAGATGCGGCTGGGATCTCATAGACCTTCAGCCAACGAACGGTTCCTTGATTAGAGAATATGAGCAAAAAGTCCTTAGAAGAGGCCACAAATAAACGCTCCACGAAATCCTCATCCGAGGTCGTCATGGCAGTCACGCCTTTGCCCCCACGCCTTTGTGAACGATACCCATCAATCGATAAGCGTTTGATATATCCTTTATTGCTGATCGTAATTGCCATATCTTCATCAGCAATCATATCCTCAATTTCAATATCTTCAGCTTTAGCTGCAATTTCCGTACGGCGTTCATCTGCATATTTCTTTCTTAATTCTTGTAGCTCTTCCTTAATAATAGCATCCACTCGTTTTTCAGAAGCCAGGATGGAGCGGTAATTATCTATATCCTTAAGCAACTGCTGGTACTCCGCTTCTATTTTATCCCTCTCCAGGGCTGCCAAGCGCTGTAACTGCATTTCCAAGATGGCTTGGGCCTGGACATCTGAAAGGTCAAACTTTTTCATCAAGGCTTCTTTAGCTTCAGCACTTGTTTTAGAGGCTCGGATGGTTTTAATGATTTCATCTAAATACTTAAAGGCTGTTTTAAAACCTTCTAAGATGTGTGCTCTTCGCAGAGCTTTATCCAAATCAAACTGTGTTCTTCTGCGAATAACAATGCGGCGATGGCTGATATACTGCTGCATCAATTGCTTAAGGTTCAATACCTTAGGTGACTTGTTAACCAAGGCCAGGTTGATAATACCGAAGGTTATCTCCATTTGTGTGTGCTTATAGAGGTAATTTAAAATGATGTTCGCATCCACATCGCGACGCAATTCAATGACCACACGAATACCGTCTTTATCCGACTCATCGCGAATATCTGTGATTCCATCGATATTTTTATTCTGTACTAAGCCTGCGATCGCAGTGATCAGATTGGCTTTATTAACTTGATATGGAAGCTCTGTGATAATAATGGCTTCTCTGTTGGCTTTTTGTTGTTCAATGAGCGCACGGGCACGGATGGTAACCTTCCCTCGGCCTGTATTGTAGGCATCAGAGATTCCTTCACGGCCACAGATAATTCCCGCTGTTGGAAAATCTGGCCCTTTAACAAACTTCATTAGTTCCTTGATGGTTGCTTCCTGATTATCCAATAAGTAGATAATCGCATCGACGACTTCGCCTAAATTATGCGGCGCCATATTAGTCGCCATCCCAACGGCAATACCGGAAGATCCGTTGACTAATAAATTAGGAACTAGTCCTGGCAATATGTCTGGCTCTGTCAGAGAACCGTCAAAGTTAGGAGAAAATTCAACTGTTTCTTTATCGATATCCTCAAGTAACTTTTCAGCCACCGAGGCCATGCGGGCTTCTGTGTAACGCATCGCAGCAGCAGAGTCTCCATCAATGGAACCAAAGTTTCCTTGGCCATCGATTAAGGGGTATCTTAGCGAAAACTGCTGCACCATGCGGACCATGGTGTCATAAACAGCAGTATCCCCATGCGGATGGTACTTACCCAAGACTTCCCCAACAATACGAGCGCTTTTCTTATATGGCTTGTTATGTTCTAGGTTAAGTTCCCTCATCGCATACAAGATTCTTCGATGAACAGGTTTGAGTCCGTCTCTGACATCAGGCAAAGCACGTCCAACGATGACAGACATTGAATACGAAAGATACGATTTCTTCATTTCATCTTCAATGTAGACTGGTATTATTTTTTCTTTTTTATTTGCATCACGTATCATAAATCTTAAGCCTTTCTAAGCAATAACCTGTTGTTCCTTGGCTCTTTTAAATTAAAACCAAAGACCCCTTATTTCTTTACACATCTAAGTTCTTTACTTCATGTGCGTAGGTTTCAATAAATAACCGGCGAGGCTCGACTTCATCTCCCATTAACATGGCAAAAGTCTTATCCACCTCAACAGCATCTTCTAAAGTTACTTTTAAAATGGTGCGACGCTCTGGATCCATCGTGGTATCCCAAAGCTGTTGCGGATTCATTTCTCCAAGGCCTTTGTAACGCTGGATATGCATGCCCTTCTTAGCCGTTTCTCGAACGTATCCTAAAAGATCTACAATCCCCATAAGCTCTGTTTTTGTCTTTTCATCGACGACAAAGAAAAGCGGCTTCAAGAATTCTTTTGGTTGAACTTTTTCTTTTTTATCTTTCGCTAACAGAACTTCTTCTATGTTCTTACGCGAATAATCCTGTAAAAACAAATCGAATTTATCTAGCTTTTCACTGATCACATCAAGCTCTTCGGATTCAAAAATCTCAATATACTGAGTTTCTGTGTCATTTTGAGTTAAATCCGCCAGTTCTTTGTCGTCAAAGACATACTCATCTTTTCCAGAAACTTTAACGATATAGCGTGGCATTTTTTTTCTTTTAACATCAAAGTGATCTACATAAGCGGCAAAGTCCAGGCCCTTACGCTTAAAGCGTTCAACGATAGATTCTAATTCCACCAAGGTCTCTAGGATTTCTTTCAGTTGAGCGGCGCTATAGGTTTTTTTGCCTTCCAGCTTGGTGACAATAAGACCTTCCGTTCCTAGATCCAAAATCAACGCATTCATTTCTTTTTCAGTTTGAATATATTCTTCACGCTTGCCTCTTGATACCTTATATAAGGGAGGTTGGGCAATATAAACATATCCGCCTTCAACCAGTTTAGGCATTTGACGGTAAAGGAGCGTTAAAATAAGCGTGCGAATATGCGATCCATCCACATCCGCGTCACACATAAGAATCAATTTATGATAACGCAGTTTTTCTGTATTAAAATCTTCCCCCACACCTGTACCTAAAGCGGTAATGATGGTCCGAATTTCATCGTTGGAGAGAATCTTATCCAGACGAGATTTCTCAACATTTAAGATTTTTCCCTTTAACGGCAATATTGCCTGGAACGCGCGGTTGCGTCCTTGTTTAGCACTTCCCCCGGCCGAGTCACCCTCAACTAGGTACAATTCACAAAGAGAAGGATCTTTTTCTGAACAGTCTGCTAATTTACCAGGCAGCCCACCGCCATCTAAGGCTCCCTTACGGCGGGTTAACTCCCGAGCCTTACGTGCGGCTTCGCGTGCTCGCGCAGCAACGATAACCTTATCAATAATTTTATTAGCCACTGATGGGTTTTCTTCAAAGAAGTTTGTTAATGCCTCCAGCGTCATCGATGCCACAATGCCGTCGACCTCTGAATTACCCAACTTGGTTTTTGTTTGACCTTCAAATTGCGGAAACTGTATTTTTATGGAGATAACAGCCGTCAATCCTTCTCGGGTGTCTTCCCCTGAAATACCAATCCCGTCTTTTTCCTTAAGCAGATTTTTAGATTTTGCGTAGTTATTGATCGCGCGTGTCAAAGCAGAACGGAATCCAGACAAATGCGTTCCACCTTCTATAGTATTAATACTATTAGCATACGAGAAAACTGTTTCATTGTAGCTGTCGTTATATTGCAGCGCCACCTCAACGGTGGTTTTATCTTTTTCTTTTTCAAAATAGCAGACCTTGTTATGAAGAGGTGTTTTGTTATGTGATAAATACTCGACAAAAGAAACAATCCCTCCCTTAAACAAAAAGACTGATTCCTTGGTCTTATCTTCTCTTTGATCGGTCAGCTTAATAGAAATCCCTTTATTAAGGAACGCCAGCTCGCGAAGTCTCTTAGCTAAGATGTCATAAGAAAATGTATGGGTCTCTTGAAAAATCGTTCTATCTGGTTTAAAAGTAACCTTGGTGCCTGTTGTTTTTGTTTTTCCAACAGTTGTTAATTTTGAAGCCGTCTTACTACGTTCAAAGCGCATGTGATATATTTGTCCCTCGCGCTTGACTTCTACCTCAAACCATTCAGAGAGTGCGACAACGCAACTAATACCAACCCCATGCAAACCACCTGAAACCTGATAGGTGTCTTTATCAAATTTTCCCCCTGCATGAAGAGTGGTTAGAACAACTTCAACTGCTGGTTTCTTTTCAGCTTTATGCATATCAACTGGAATACCACGTCCATTGTCGATAACGGAAATTGATTCGTTTTGGTGAATCACAACTTCGATATTGTCACAAAAACCAGCTAAGGCTTCGTCGATGGAATTATCAACCGCTTCATAGACTAGATGATGCAACCCTCGACTAAACGTATCACCAATATACATAGCCGGCCGCATACGCACAGCTTCAAGGCCTTCCATAACCTTAATATTACTTGCATCATAAGTATTTGGATTTTTCGTTACTGCTTTTTCATTTTCCTCTGTCTTCATACGCTCCCTACTTTAAAATAGATACTTTTAATTGTTGGTATTTTATTTTGTAATTCTTCTAATAATTCCTGACGTTTTCTAAAAAGGGTCATTTTCCTCGCTGAGGAATCAACCACAACAGTTAGGGAACCGTTTTTTATTTCTGACACTCTACTTCCCTTAACGTTCCCTGCTATTCTGAGCCAGAGGCTGGCAATATCTATTTCTTGTGGTCTTTTTTTGGCTATCTCTCCTATAACTCCTGGGATAAGGTCTTTAATATTGTTCATTAACCTATAGCCTCATTGGTAATGCTAAATAAAGATACTCTCTTAATCGTAAAACACACGACTTATCTGGTCCTAAAAATTCTAACTCAATTTTTTCATCACTAATATTTTTTAACACATCAATAAAAAATTGTGGATTAAATCCTACCATTAATTCTTGATGACCATATTCTATCTCTACATCTTCTCTTGACTCCCCCACATCTGGCGTTGATTTAGAAATCACCA
Organism: Candidatus Omnitrophota bacterium; assembly: GCA_037142055.1. Classification (GTDB taxonomy): domain Bacteria; phylum Omnitrophota; class Gorgyraeia; order Zapsychrales; family Fredricksoniimonadaceae; genus JACQCF01. The sequence continues at coordinate 9,258 of JBAXBI010000008.1, forward strand.
TTTTATCTTTAAATAGTTCAAATTTAATGGCCTGAAAATCTGGGGTTGATAATAGATTAGCTCGACGGATAGCAGCTAATAAATCTTGTGTTTTTACTTTTGCTTTTGTAGGAATTTCTTTAGGGATTACTTGTTTATAATTAGGAAATTCTCCTTCAATAATCCGAGTCGCGATTAAAATTCCATCAATATTAAATAACACTTGGTTCGTACCATAAATAATAGAACAATCCCCAGTATCTTTAAGGTTTCGATTAATTTCACTAATTGCTTTTATTGGAATAATAATACTTAATTCTTTATTACTTGATTGAACAAGTTTCTTTTCCATTTTTGCTAAACGTCTACCATCTGTTGCCACCATCCGCACTGTATCTCCAGAGATTTCAAGCAAAATACCATTTAATACATATCTTGATTCTTCGAAAGATACAGCAAAATTTGTTAGCCGAATCATTTCTTTTAAATCACTTTGCTTTATTAATACAACGTCTTTATCTTTAAACTCTGGAAATTTAGGAAATTCTTCCTTAGGTAAACCATTAAGTTTAAAACGACAATTTGTTCCTTCTATTTCTACTTGATTATTTTTTCTTACATATAAAACAACATCCCCTGCTGGTAACTCACGAATAATATCACTAAATTTCTTAGCAGGTACAGTTATTGCACCTTGTTCATAGATATGCACAGGTAATTCACAAGATATACCGATATCTAAATCTGTTGCATTTAGTTTCAAACTATCCTCTTTTGCTTCTAGCATCATATTAGATAATATAGGTAAGGTTGCTCGCGTTGAAACAACATTACCAACCACCCCTATAATGCCCAACAATTCATCCTTATTCACTTTAATTTTCATATTCACACCCTTGCTAATCTATGACCGTTTTTAACGTTTTAAAATTAGAAGTACTATTAGTAAGTCCTGTGGATAAATTGAATAACACGCAAAAAGCCATCTTTTTCAATGAGTTACAATATTCACAGCTGTGTACAACTTGGGGATAAGCTTAAGAAGATAGCCCCACCTATTCTAATAAACTTCCCCTTAATGTTTCTACTATTTTCCTTATTTGTTCATCTTTTAAAAGAACTTCTTCAACTTTTTTTACGGCATGTAAAATTGTAGTATGATCCTTACCACCAAATGCCGCTCCAATTTCCGGTAAAGATCGTGTTGTTAACTTACGTGATAAATACATAGCAATTTGTCTTGGTACTATAATATTTTTATGGCGACTTTTATTTTTAAGCTCACCAATAGAGATATTATAAAACTCAGATATCTCTTTTTGTACCATTTCTACACTAATTGTTTTCACTGTTTCTTTAACCATATCTTTAAGGACAGATTTTGCCACTGAAAGATTAATAGGTTTTTCCTCTAACACAGAATAAGCTACTACCCTTAACATTGCACCTTCTAATTCACGGATATTCGTTTTGATTTCGCTTGCGATAAAAATAATAACATCATCTGGAACACGAACAGACTCTAATTCAAGTTTTTTGCGCAGGATAGCCACACGGGTTTCATAATCTGGCGGCTGGATATCAGCAATTAAGCCCCAAGTAAAGCGAGAGACTAATCGTTCCTCTAGATGGGCAATTTCTTTTGGCGGTCTATCAGAACAGATAATAATTTGTTTTCGATGATCATGAAGAACGTTAAAGGTATGAAAAAATTCTTCCTGGGTACTTTCCTTCCCAGCAATAAAATGGATATCATCAATGAGAAGAACATCAATAGTACGATATTTAAGACGGAAATTATCAGCGGAGCGATGGCGAATGGCATTAATAAGTTCATTAGTAAACTGCTCGGAGGAAATATAGCAAATTTTAAGGTTGGGATGTTTTCTGGCGATTTCATGTGTAATAGCCTGTAATAAGTGTGTTTTTCCCAAGCCCACCGGACCATAGATAAAAAAAGGATTATACATTTTAGCCGGTGCTTCAGCAACGGCTTGAGAGGCAGCAAAAGCGAATCGGTTCGATGGTCCGATAACAAAGTTTTCAAAAAGGAATCGTGGATTTAAGTGAACATTGCTTTTAATAGGCCCCTGTTCATAGGTTTTTTCTGTTGAGTTGTTCTTTTGGGGACTAACTAAGCTTGCAAGGTCGCCGTTGACTTCAAATTCTAGTCCAACACTTCGGCCCGCCTCCTGTTTTAAACATCGTTCAATAACCGGACCGTAGTGTTCAACGATCCAGTTTTTAAAAAATTCATCTGGCGCCTGTAGGATTAAGGTATCGCTATCCTTATCGAGAGGTTTAAGGCTGGAAAGCCATGTATCATAGCTAGTCGCACCAATTTCTTCTTTGATCGTTATTTGAGTTTTTTCCCAGAGGTCAGTTAAATTCATTTTCGACGAGAATAGTACACAGCTTATTCACAACTGTGGATAAATTTATGGGGTACAAATAGCAACCGTTCCCCTTCAGTAGTTGGTCATTATAACAAAGCAAATGCCCAATGCAATTATTTTTTTATCGTCGATTTTAATTTAAAACCTAAATCCGTCTCATCTAAGGGGTTTCGTTCCTGACGGAGAAGGCGTAAGAATGATTTAGCAAAGCCTTAAAAAATACGACAATGTCCTGGGCGAGAAGAACGGAAAAATTACACATAATCGAGATAATGTTTTTAAAAAACTTGACGAGATAACGCGCTGTGTTATAATCTGCCCCTATATGAAAAAGCATTTAAAAACACCAACAAATATTGTCGGGGTCAAAAAGCACGGATTTAGAAAACGCATGGCTTCCAAGGACGGACGCAAGGTCTTAGCCCGCCGTCGAGCCAAAGGCCGTCATCAGCTAATTCCATAGTCTAAGCATTTCCCATGGCTAGATTCTTCTTAGTTGTCATTAAAGCCTATCAAAGCTTAAGTCGACTATTTAGTGTTAGTACATGTCGGTTCTATCCGTCATGTTCCCACTATACGGCTCAAGCAATAGGCAGGTATGGCGTCTTCAAAGGATGTACTATGGGCATTGGACGTATTTTACGCTGCTCTCCCCTATCTAAAGGTGGTTATGATCCTGTTGAAGGACATGACTGTAAAGGGGCAAATTCGCCCCATTAAGGTAATAAATCTATGGATAGAAATACGATTTTAGCAATTGCTCTAACAATGTTAATTTTTTCCCTTTACCAGAGCGTTTTTGTTGTGCCTAAAAAGATGGAAGCTTTAAAAAAGTCGCAAATTGTTCAAAATAAAGATCTTGTAAGAAAACCGTCTGAATTTATCCCTGCAACAACCTTAGAACAATCCAAAACCACTTCACCAGATATTAAAGAGAAAATAACGACACTTAAAACCACTAATGTTGAGATAGAATTGTCCAACGTAGGCGGATCTCTCCATAATTTCATATTGCAAGGGGAAGAAAAAACCTTGCCAATAGATAACTCACTAACACTTAAAGGTTTTGAAAAGTCGCCTTTCCTTCTAATTAGCAAAAATGAAAATAGTGCCACATATTCATATTCAAATTCCGATTGGAAGATAACCAAACGTTTTGAAATCAAGGAAGACAATAGCGTAAGCCTTAAAGTTTTGATATCAAATCTAAACAAAACTTCCAGACTGGAAACTTTTGAATTTAAAGGTCTTGCAATTGATAGTTCTAATATTGATATCAAGAATAATAAGAGCACAATGTTATTTGAACTTTCTGTACTTGAAAACAATAAGATAACCCGCAAGGGCAATGCATATAAATTCAATGTTAAAGACAATAAGTTAAATAATGCCAAGGTTGAATGGGTGGGATTCAGAGATCATTACCATGCAATAGTTGTTAAACCAGAATTTGAGACAAAAGCTTATGAAAATAAGATGGTTAGCGAAAATAAGCTAGATGTAAATATTCAAGCAAAAGAACGAGAAATTCCTTCTGGAGAGACATCAGAGTATACTTTCACCGTTGTTGCTGGTAATCAAGATATTACATGGCTTAAGAGCTATAAAAAAAGCTTTGATAGGATAGTGGCTTTCAGTGGCTGGTGGATTATCGATATTTGTTCTAAAGGAGTCTACTATACAATACCAGTATTACACAGCATTTGCCGCAGTTGGGGGCTTTCTATAATATTAGTAAGCCTTTTGATTTACGGTATCACATATCCGCTTACCATTAAAAGCATGGCTTCTATGAAGAAAATGCAAATGGTACAGCCAAAGGTGGCTGCTTTACAGCAGAAATATAAGGACAATCCCCAAAAACTAAACAGTGAAATGATTGATTTATATAAGAGGGAGGGAGTTAATCCCTTAGGAGGTTGTTTACCATTTTTGCTACAAATGCCGATATTTATGGCACTTTATCAAGCTCTCTGGCGTGCGTATTATTTTCAAGGCAAGGGGTTCTTGTGGATCAAAGATTTAGCTCAACCAGACAGGTTAATTATTTTACCTAAAAGCTTGCCATTTTTAGGAAACGAGATTAATATATTGCCTGTGGTTATGGGAGCGGTGATGTTTCTTCAGCAGAACTTATCGGCTAAAAACATGGTTGTTACCGACGAGACACAAGCAATGCAGCAGAAAATGATGAGATACTTTTTTCCTGTATTTATAGCTTTTATTTTTTATCATTTTGCAAGTGGACTTTCTCTTTATTTCACAGTATTCTATTCATTGTCTACTTGGACTCAATGGAAGATGGGAACGGGTAAGGGAGTAGCTGTAACAGGTAGCGTAAGCGCAGCAAAGTAATTCTAGATGTTCCACGTGGAATATTATAAAGGCGGTGAAGGTTTATGTACGTTAATGACAGTAAAGATAAGAATGAGAATGAATTTGAAGGGGAGACCACGGAAGACGCTATAAGCAAAGCTGAGAAATCCTTAGGTGTTGAAAGAGACAGAATGGAAATTAAGATTGTCTGTGAAGAGAAAAAGGGTTTGTTCGGCATGCGTGGAGCAAAACAAGCTAAAATCAAGGTTGTCAAAAGAATAAAATAAACAGAAATAGGTTCCACGTGAAACAAAAGGGGTAGCAATGGGAAAAGAACACCTAAATGAAAAAGATAAGAAGTATATAAAAGAGTGTATGGAGGGTAATTATAGATGGGGAATTTTATTCGTTCTCCTTCTTGTGACTTCTTTGTTCGCGTTATATGTCTTAGCTGTCACCGAAAGGACCCTTTTTGGTTTTACTTTTGATAATCTAAAAAATATTCCAATCTTCATAGTAATTGGTTTAGGAATGTTTGTTGCCAATGAACGTTGGTTGAAAATAATTGATAAGTTATTGAAATAGATTTTTTAAGCAAACAATAGAGAATTTCTGACAAAACATTAAAGAAACAATAATTTAGTTATGTCAAAAACAATTGCCATTTGTAATCAAAAGGGAGGAACGGGCAAAACCACCACGTCCGTTAATCTTTCTGGAGCTCTGGCAGATTTAGGTAAGAAAATTCTTCTAGTTGATATGGATCCCCAAGGAAACACCACAAGCGGGGTGGGTATCAACAAAAACGAAATAAAATCCTCGGTCTATGATGTTCTCATTCATAAACTAGCTATTTCCGATGTGATCATTCCAACCGCATATCCAAACCTACATTTACTTCCTTGTAATATTAACCTAACTGGGGCTGAAATAGAACTGGTGGGAGTATTATCAAGGGAAACACGATTAAAGAAAGCAATAGATTCAGTTAAGGCTAATTATGATTTTATATTCATAGATTCGCCGCCTTCACTAGGACTACTGACCTTAAATAGCTTGGTTGCAGCAGATACGATTATTATTCCTATCCAATGTGAATTTTATGCATTGGAGGGGGTGAGTGGATTGCTGAACACCATAAATCTCGTCAAAGATGGATTAAACTCGAATTTAAACATCGAAGGCGTTCTTATGACAATGGCAGATTTCAGGACTAATCTGACCAATGAAGTAATAACTGAAATCAAAAGCTTCTTTAAAGAAAAAGTTTACACTGCCATTATCCCACGCAATGTCCGCCTAAGTGAAGCTCCTAGTTTTGGTAAACCGATTCACGTTTATGATCCAACATCTGTTGGAGCCATTAAGTATAAGGAATTGGCACAAGAAGTATTAAATAGTAATTTTCCACAAGTTGTTGCAGATAAATAGGTTACAATCTAAATAGTAATTTTTTGTTAGAGTAAACCAATTTGTATGGTAGAATTGTAGCAGGAGGGAAAAAATATGCCGAACAAAAAAGGATTTACATTACTCGAAATAATAGTTGTCTCTCTCATCGTTGGTGTTTTAGTTCTGATCGCCATCCCAAATTTTACAAATATGCTTAACCGATCCTATGCTAGACAAGCACTTACAAACCTATTAGCTATTTATTCAGCCCAACAATCATATTATATGAATAATAACAGTGCGTATTGT
>JBAXBI010000009.1:0-15082 GCA_037142055.1 Candidatus Omnitrophota bacterium
GCGACAGTTTTTGGAAAAGATCAAAAGTTGTCGCACTATGAGTTACAATTCGCGAGTTTTAAACGAATTATAGAATTCTTTGATTGTGGAATATTGTTTGGTTATAATTACTTTTTCTGATTAATTAAAACTTTAAAGGAGTGGGTATGAATCACGAGAGATTTATAAAAGTTATCGACTTTATAACAGAGAATGCAGTGCATTATAGTTTTCAGGTTATTGGGGCTACAGTTATTTTAATTGTTGGATGGATACTTTCCCGCCTAGTTGTTAAGTTTGTACATCGCACACTAAACGAGAAGAAAGTTGATATCACAATCGTCAAATTTATTACTCAAGCCGCTCGTTGGGCTGTGTTGGCATTGGGCTTTCTTTTAGCGCTGAGCTGTTTAGGGGTTCAAATAGCGCCTCTGATCGCAGGTTTATCAGTTGCCGGTGTTGGTGTGGGCTTAGCCTTACAAGGACCTTTGTCTAACTATGCTTCAGGTGCTACGCTTATTTTTACTAAACCTTTTAAAGTGGGGGATATTATTGAGGTTGCAGGAGCTCAAGGTGAGGTTAAAGATATTTCCCTGCCGCGTACTGAACTTATAGGTTTAGATGGGAGCATTGTGATTATTCCAAATAAGCATATTATTGGAGAAGTCATAAAGAACTATTCCGAATATCGTAAGTTAGAGTTTAATATTGGTGTTAGTTATGAAAGTAGTATTGATAAAGCCCTGTCGGTTATCGAGAATACATTAAAAGCTGACAAACGCATTCCTACCAATCAACCGATCAAGGTTGGTATCAGGGATTTTGGAGATTCTTCCATTAATTTACAAGCCTTCATTTGGGTGTTGCCATCTGATTATGGTGATATCAAGTTTGCTGTCAATAAAGCCATTTTTGACGAATTCCGCCGGCAAGGGATTGCCATTCCTTATCCGCAAAGGGAAGTGCATATTCGAAAGGAAACGTTAGGGTAAGTTTTTTTCTTTCCATTTTTAAGTTTATAGAATATATTAGGCAATTGTTTTAGACACGGTATTCTTTTAAGGGAAAAATATGTCCAGTAGTAGTGCCAATAATCAACAGAAGTCGCAGGTATTGAATTTCGACTATAGGAATTGTTCAGTCGAGGTCTTGTTTGAGTATTTTAAGACTTCTGTGAAAGGTCTCTCTGAAGATGAATCCCAAAAGCGTTTGGAAGAGTATGGCCACAATGAACCTGCCAGAAAAAAGAAACGAACTGCTGTTATACAGCTGACAAAGCTTATAATTAACCCCCTGGTTATCATTTTGATAATTATCGCTGGATTTTCTTTCTTTTTTGGAGAGAAGATGAGTGCTTTTATTGTTGGAGGCATGGCTGTCTTAAGTGTAGGGCTTTCTTTTATTCAGGAACACCGCGCAGGCAGGGAAGCTGAGAAGTTAAGTGAAATGGTCCGTGCGACAGCGACCGTCTTTAGGGGAGGGAAGTCGAAAGAAGTGCCTATTAGAGAAATTGTTCCTGGCGATATTGTGGATCTTTTTGCCGGAGACATGATTCCCGCTGATTTGCGTATTATTCAAGCCAAAGATTTATTCGTTAATCAATCTTCCCTCACGGGAGAATCTTTGCCAGTTGAGAAAAGTACCAGTGGGACACAGGCTATTAAAGGTAATTCAGCGGCTGAGTTAACTAACATTGCCTTTATGGGCTCAAGCGTGGTTAGTGGAACGGGTTTAGGGGTGGTTGTAAGTACGGGGCTTTCTACTCAGTTTGGTGAAATCTCTCGAAAATTAGCAACGATGAATGTGGAAACCACCTTTGATAAAGGAATTCACCAATTTACCTGGCTTATGATTAGAACCATGATGGTTTTGGTGGTTGTCATTTGTGCGACTAATTTTTATACCAAGGGTAATCTTGTTGAAGCTCTTTTGTTTTCCTTGGCAGTCGCGGTCGGGTTGACCCCTGAGATGCTTCCGATGCTAGTGACGCTTAATTTGTCTAAAGGGGCGATTGCCATGTCTAAAAAGCAGGTAATCGTTAAGAGGTTAAATTCTATTCAGAATTTAGGGGCCATGGATATTCTTTGTACGGATAAGACAGGCACGTTGACGATGGATAGGATTGTTTTAGAGAAATATTGTGATGTGGTTCGTAATGAAAGTAAGGATGTTTTACAGTTAGCCTATATCAATAGTTATTATCAGACAGGTTTGAAGAATATTTTAGATAAGGCTGTTTTAAAGTATGAGAAGCTTTTAGTTAAACAGTATAAAAAGATAGATGAAATGCCTTTTGATTTCTCCCGACGTGTTATGTCTGTTGTTGTTGATATGGACGGCAAGCATAAGGTTATTACAAAGGGAGCTCCAGAGGAAATTCTAAAAAGATGTAAGAAATATGAACTAGATGGAGAAATTGTAGATCTGGATCAGATTATGCTTACTGATTTAAAGGAAGAGTATGATTCTTTAAGCGCGGATGGTTTTAGAGTGTTGGCGGTTGCTTATAAGGACATGGATGTTAATAAGGAAGTTTATTCAAAGGATGATGAGCAGGAGTTGATCTTAAAAGGATATATAGCCTTTCTCGATCCGCCAAAGCCTACAACCAAGAAAACTATCGAAGTCTTAAAAGAATTAGGTATAGAGCTTAAAGTTTTAACAGGGGATAATGAACTTGTTACTAAGAAAATTTGTTTTGAAGTAGGTCTTGATATCAAAGGATTAACAACAGGGGACCAATTAGAGAAGGTAGATGATATTCAGCTAAGAGAACTGGTTAAAACTACAACAGTTTTTGCTAGACTGTCTCCTATGCAAAAGGAACGTGTTATTCGAGCTTTGCGTGCCAATGGCCATACGGTAGGGTACTTAGGGGACGGAATTAATGATGCTCCTTCTCTCAAAGCTGCTGATGTTGGGATTTCCGTTAATAATGCCGTCGATATCGCCAAAGAATCAGCAGATATTATTCTTTTACAGAAGAATCTTATGGTGCTTAGAGATGGGGTGCTCGAAGGTAGAAAAACATTTGGGAATATCCTTAAATATGTCAAGATGGGCTCTAGTTCAAACTTTGGTAATATGTTTAGTATGATGGGAGCAAGTTTTATCTTGCCCTTTATCCCCATGTTGCCTATTCAGATATTGTTAAATAACTTTTTGTATGATCTCTCTCAAGTTTCTATTCCCTCTGATGAAGTGGACGAAGAATATTTGGCTAAATCAAGACCGTGGAATGTGGCGTATATTAAGAAATTTATGATGGTTTTTGGTCCCGTTAGTTCAATCTTTGATTTTTTGACTTTTGGTGTCTTGTGGTTTGTTTTTCATGCTTCGCCTGCTTTGTTCCAGACAGGTTGGTTTTTAGAGTCGTTGTGTACGCAGACACTTGTTATTCATATTATCCGTACAGGGAAGATTCCATTTATTGAAAGTAAGCCTAGCCAGTTTTTAATATTCACCTCCATTTATATTGTGAGTATTGGGCTTGTAATACCATTTCTACCCTTAGGGGCACATTTTGGTTTTGTGATGCCGCCAGCGTCGTTTTTCCTGGCTTTGTTGGCCATTCTTGGCCTTTATTTATTTACTGTTCAACAAGTAAAGAATTGGTTTATTAAGAAATATGGTTATGAGTAATTTTAACCTTTTTCACTCCTTAAAAGTTAAATGCTTGACTGAAGGGAGTCTTTTTTGTATAATCGCCCATTCAAAAATGATAAGAAAATAATAAAAAAGTTTTAAGGAGGAAGTTTAAGTGGCTATTTTAAAAGAAAAGAAAACAGAAGTTATTAACAGTTTTAAGACACATGCGAAAGACACGGGTTCTGCTCCTGTGCAGATTGCTGTGCTCTGTGAACAAATCAATCAGCTTAATGAGCATTTCAAATCCCACAAGAAGGATCATCATTCCCGCCGGGGGATGTTGATGTTAATCGGTAAGCGCCGCCGTCTTTTGGATTATCTCCAAAAGATAGATCCCAAGAAGTACGAAGAAACCATTAACAAACTCGATTTGCGCAAGTAATCGAAAAACCAAAAGGATCAATTATGGCACAGGTGCATCTTGAGATCCCCTACGGATCTTCCAAACTTATTATTGAGTCTGGCAAATTAGCTAAACAGGCCAATGGAGCTGTTACAGTCACCGTTGGAGGTACTGTAGTATTAGCAACGGTTTGTATGTCAGCTAAACCCAGAGAAGGGTTAGATTTCTTTCCTCTTTCTATTGAATACCAAGAAAAAACTTATTCTGCCGGAAAATTTCCTGGTGGATTTTTTAAGCGTGAAGGCCGTCCTAGCGAGCGTGAAATTTTAGTTTCTCGTTTGATCGATCGTCCTGTCCGTCCTTTATTTCCAGAAGGTTTCTATAATGATGTTCAGGTGGTTGTGACTGTTTTAAGTCATGATGGACAAAACGATCCTGATATTTTATCTATTATTGGCGCATCAGCCGCTTTGCAGGTTTCGGATATTCCTTATGATGGTCCGGTTGGGGCTGTGCGTGTTGCTTTAATTGATGGGCAATTAGTGGCTAATCCAACTTTTAGCGAACGTGAAAAAAGTATTATGGATTTAGTCGTCGTTGGTTGGGGCGATGGTATCGTTATGATCGAAGGTGAAGCCAATGAAGTTCCTGAAGAAAAAGTTCTAGAAGGCTTACAGTTTGCTTTGGATTCTTTGAAGGATTCTAAAGATATCCAGGTGGAATTGAGAAAACAAATCGGCAAAGAAAAAGCTAAGGTTGAATTACAAAAGCCAAATGTTGATTTTATTAATAAGATTCGTGAGATTGCAATTCCTAGATTAGGTGAGATTTATTCAAGCATTGCTGAAAAAGGTGCGCGTGAGAAGGCTGTTAATGATCTTTATGATCATTTGACTGTCGATATGGATGCTTATGCTGCCTTTAACAAAGATGGCCATGAGATTTCTAAAGAAGGTGTTAGGATTATATTTGAATCCTTACAGTATGAAATCATCCGTGGTAACGTCTTTAACCGTGGGCTTCGTGCTGACGGACGTGGTTTGAAAGATATTCGTGCTCTTGATTGCGAAGTGGGAATTCTACCTCGCACACATGGTTCTAGTTTATTTACCCGTGGGCAAACCCAGAGTTTGGGTGTGGTTACCTTAGGGACAAAGGATGATGAGCAATTGGTTGAATCATTAGAAAGCACGACTTACAAGACCTTCATGCTTCATTATAATTTCCCTTCATTTAGCGTTGGCGAAACCAAGCCAATACGTTCACCAGGCCGTCGTGAAATCGGCCATGGTGCGTTAGCAGCTAAGGCTATCCGTGCTATCGTTCCTTCTAAAGAAGAGTTCCCTTATACTATCCGTGTTGTTTCGGAGATTTTAGAATCTAATGGATCCTCCAGTATGGCCTCTGTTTGCGCAGGTTGTTTGGCGCTTATGGATGCTGGTGTGCCGATTAAGAACATGGTTGCAGGTATTTCTATTGGTCTTATTTCGGACAGTAGTCATGCTGTGTTGATTACGGACATCATGGGGTTGGAAGATCATTTTGGGGATATGGATTTCAAGGTTGCTGGTTCCCGCAAAGGAGTCACCGCCATTCAATTGGATCTAAAAATCAAAAAGCTTTCTATGGATTTATTACAGAAGGCGGTCGCGCAAGCCAAAGAGGCTAGATTCATCATTTTAGATAAAATGACCGCTACTATGCCCCAACCGAGAACAGAAATGTCACCCTATGCACCACGCATTGTGACTATTCAAATTCCTCAAGAGAAAATAGGGGAAGTGATCGGACCTGGTGGTAAGACGATCCGTAAGATGATTGAAGAAAGTGGAGTCAAATCCATCGATATAGAAGAAGATGGCAGGGTGATTGTGGCCTCTCCTGATCAAGGAGCGTTGGATAAGGCTGTTAATATGATCAAGGGCTTGACTATAGAGCCTGAAGTCGGTGCGATCTTTGATGCGACCGTTAAGCGCATCATGAATTTCGGTGTTTTTGTTGAGTTTTTACCTGGCCGTGAAGGGCTTGTGCATGTCTCCGAGCTTTCAAATAAATTTACCAAGGATGTTAATGAACTTGTAAAACTTGGTGATAAATTTAAAGTCAAACTCATCGAAGTTGATGAGATGAAACGCTTTAACTTAAGCCGTAAACAGGCAGAAGCAAAAGTTTAAAGCGCACTAAAAGGCTCTTAGGGTTCCAAGATGAAGCTTGAACACTTTAATGAAATCAAGGGCATCGTCATTTTGGCTTTAAGCCTGATACTTTTAGTCAGCTTGCTGTCTTTTAGCCCCCAAGATCTTTCTTGGTATACTTCAAAGCCAAATTTACATCTACAGAATTTGATTGGTCCTTTCGGCGCCCACGTTGCGGGCGCCTTTTTTTTTCTTTTGGGACTTAGTTCTTATTTCTTAGTGGCTATTGGTTTCTTTTGGAGTTGGAATAAGTTTGCCAACCGTGAGATTCGATTCAACTTCTTTAAGTTTCTTAGTTTAGTGGTTTTGTTTGTGGTGGCTAGTTCCTTGCTTTCATTGATTGGTCCTCAAGCGGATGCTCAACGTTTTTTACGTGGGGGAATCTGTGGGATAGTTTTTAGCAATTATTTACAGTTTTATCTTAGTCCTTTGGGTGCATTTATAGTGCTTTTTTCTTTTGGGGCTTTGTCTTTGGTTATAACCGGTGAATTTTTAGTTTCGCCATTTTTTATTTGGCTCTTTCGTTTAGCAGGGTCAGGGACCATGGGGGTACTATCTAAAGCTAAAGATCTACCTAAAATGGCCGGTTCTTTAAAGACTTCTTCAGTGAGTAAATCAAATTTTAAAGGGCATAAGTTACCTTTGAACGAAGATGAGGAAGAGGACGATCAAGACCAGAAGATACCTGTTACTTCAACGATTAAAGAGATTAAAATATTACCGCCAGTTATTTCTAAAACAGAAGTAAAATCACAAGCGCCAAACATCCATATTATAGTTCCTAAAGAAGTTCCTAAGCCAATTGAACAGAAACCTAAAATCGTTGGTGAATACCATTTGCCTTCAGTGGATTTACTTAATGATTCACCGGTATTATCAACGATTAAGATTCAAGATGATTTAAAACAAGGGGCCAAGGTTCTTGAGGAAACATTAAACGATTTTGGAATTTCCGTTAAGGTTGCTGATATAGAACGAGGGCCAGTGGTCACCCGTTATGAACTTCAACCTGCTCCTGGTGTTAAAGTAAGTAGTATCTTAAGTCTTTCCGATGATATTGCTCTTGTGATGCGTGCACCAGCGGTGCGGATTGTTGCTCCTATTCCTGGGAAGAACCGTGTAGGTATTGAAGTTCCTAATGGCTCAACGGCCGCGGTGTTTCTCAAAGATGTTCTTGAGCAAAGTGAGTTTCGTACAAGCGCATCAAAGTTAATGCTTGCAATTGGTAAGGATATTTCTGGTAAGCCGCTCATTTTTGACTTAGCAGAGATGCCTCATTTGTTGATTGCCGGGACTACAGGTTCAGGTAAGACGGTTTGTTTAAATTCTCTGGTGACTTCAATTCTTTTTAATGCATCGCCAGAAGAAGTTAAGTTAATCATGGTTGACCCTAAAATGGTAGAAATGGCCTCTTATAATGATCTGCCACATTTGATTTGTCCGGTAATTACCGATGCTAAGAAAGCCGTTGCCGCTTTAAATTGGGTTGTAGGAGAGATGGAATCGCGTTATAGGACTTTTAATAAAGAGCAGGTGCGCAACATCAAAGGGTATCATGCTAAAGGATTAAAGATGCCTTATATTGTTATTATTGTCGATGAGTTGGCTGATCTGATGCAGGTTGCTGCTAAAAGCATTGAAGGATCCATTACTCGTATTGCACAGCTAGCCCGTGCAGCAGGGATTCATTTGATCCTAGCGACTCAGCGTCCGTCTGTGAATGTAATTACAGGCGTTATTAAAGCTAATTTTCCAGCGAGAATTTCATTTAAAGTAGCGTCTCAAATTGATTCGCGAACGGTTTTAGATATTAAAGGAGCCGAGAGTTTGATTGGTCGAGGGGATTTATTATTTATGAGGCCAGGAGATGCCAAGCCGACGAGAGGCCAATGCTGTTTTGTCTCCGATGATGAAATCAATAAAGTGATTGATCATATTAAAAGACAAGCAACCCCTGAATATAATGAAAGTGTTCTTAAACCTCAAGTGGTCTCTGCAGCTGGTAATGGGGCCAATGAAGATGAAATGTATGATGAAGCGGTCCGTGTAGTTGTGGAAACTAACCAGGCTTCTGTATCTGTGCTACAACGTCGTTTAAGGCTTGGTTATTCACGAGCAGCAAGATTGATTGATATTATGGAGCAAAGTGGTATTGTAGGACCTTATGCAGGTAGTAAAGCTCGGGATATTTTAGTGGATCGTGAGAAGTGGTTAGTAGAAAACATGGGACAACAAAACAATGACGCAGACAAACATCAAGAGTAACTCAAATAGTTCTACACTTAAAGAAACGCGATTATCCAAAGGCCTAACTTTGGAAATTGTGCATGAGGCAACCAAAATTCCTATGGATGCCTTGCGAGCCATTGAAGAAGGTTACTCAACTCGTATTTTGACGCCATTTTATTATCGAGGATTTATTAAGATATATGCGGAGTTCTTAGGACTAAATATTGCTGATGTTTTGAAAGAATACGATGTGAAGCCAACTGTTGTGAAGATAGCTCTGAAACAAAGCCATTCTAAGCCTGCAGTGGTGCCAAAGGGACAAAATATAGTTAGGGGACAACAGCAGGACTTCAGAAGTCGTTTTTGGACCAATAAGAATAGAAATAATATTTTGCGTGGTATCTTTGCTATCATAGCTATCGTCATTTTTGTTAAGTTTGTCGGATGTGTCGCAAGTAGTATAAAATTCAAGGCTAATCAACCGAAGGTTGTGACAGGAATGAAGGTGGCGAAGAATCAACATTCCACTAAAAAGGAATATGTTAAAGAAGAAGCCGCGCCAGAGGAATCTACTTCTGTAGCGCATGAAGAATCCAATACTATTGCCGTTGAAAGTCGGAATCATAAAGTGACCTTAGCTCTTCACGCTCCTAAAGATACTTGGGTTCAGGTTAAAGCTGATGGAAAGATTGTTTTTCAAATGACGATGAAAAAAGGCACTGTTGAGAATTGGGAAGCAGATAATACAATTGAGCTTTCGGGCAAGAATATTGGTAATTTAGATTTGGAAGTAAACGGGAAAGATATTAGCTCTCTTAGTTCCTCCAGCCGTCATGCCAAGAAAGTTGTAATCACCAAGAATGGTTTAACTGTTAAGAAATGAAAACAACAAAAGATTTTCAGAAAGAGCGTTTAAACGCCGGCCAAAAGGTCGGCGTTGTTAATTTAGGCTGTGCGCGTAATTTGGTAGACGCGCAGACAATGTTGGGACGTTTAAAGAAAAATGGTCACCGCATCGTGGAAGCCTCTCAAGCGGATGTGGTTATTGTGAACACCTGTTCATTTATTGAAGAGGCTAGAAAAGAATCCGTTGATACGATTCTGGAGCTGCTAGAGTTAAAGAAAAAAGGGAAGATCAAGAAGGTTATTGTGGCCGGATGCTTGGCTCAACGTTATGGACAGGAACTGGCCAAGGAATTTAAAGATGTGGATGCTTTTGTAGGAACGCCTACTTTAAGTTCTAAAGATAATCCTCAACAGGTACAGTTGACCCCTAAGCATTTTGCTTATGTGAAGATTTGTGAGAGTTGTTTTAATGCTTGTTCTTTTTGTGCAATCCCTAAGATTAAGGGAAAGTTTATATCCCGAACCATCGAATCAGTAGTTAAAGAAGTCGTAGCACTAGATGCTCAAGGTGTCAGGGAAGTTAATATTATAGGTCAAGATATTACAGCTTACGGAATGGACCTTTATAGGCGTAAAGCCTTAGCAGAGCTTTTAAAAGAGGTTGTGAAGGTAACTGAGAATATTCAGTGGATCCGCCTGCTGTATGCTTTTCCTTCCCACGTCACAGATGAGTTAATTGAGACTATTGCCCAAGAAGATAAGATTTGTTCGTACATTGATATGCCTCTACAGCATATCAGTGATCATATTTTAAAGGAACAAAACCGAAATATCACAACCCAGCAGACGTTTGATTTGATCAGGAAAATTAGAACATCAATGCCTAATAGTTTTCTGCGTACCACCTATATTGTCGGGTTACCTGGTGAGGCCGAGAAAGATTTCCAAGATTTACGTAAATTTAATCAACAGATGCGTTTTGAGCGGGTAGGAGTCTTTATTTACTCTAAAGAACAAGACACTTTAGCTGCAGATATGCCAAATCAAGTTCCTGAGAAGGTAAAAAAAGAACGTTTAGATATATTGATGCGTGATCAGTTGGAGATTTCCAAAGAAATTCAGAAGTCCTTTGTTGGAAGATATTTAAAAGTCTTGATTGAAGAGAAAGAAAAGGATAGTGTAGATACTTATATTGGTCGCAGTGAATATGATGCTCCTGATGTTGATGGCTTAGTGTATGTGCGTTCTTCAAAAACTTTGAAATCAGGCGATTTTGTACAAGTTAAGATTACTGATGCTTATGAATATGATTTAGCAGGAGTTGTGGTTTAAAAGGTTTTTTATTGAGAATGATTTAACGGGAGTTAAGTTTTATGAATTTACCTAACATATTAACCATTTCTCGTATTGGTTTTGCCATTGTTTTAGTATATTTGCTTCTATTAAATACTCTAGTAGGCAATATTTTAGCGGCATTTTTCTTCGCGGTTGCTTCCTTAACTGATTTTTATGATGGGTATCTGGCTAAAAAGCAAGGCTTAGTTAGCGATTTTGGTAAGATTATGGATCCAATTGCGGATAAGGTTCTGATGTTATCTATTTTTTATGTTTTAGTCCATATCAAGATGGTCAATGGCTGGATGGTTAATCTTATAGCCCTGCGCGAGGTCGGAGTTACTATAGACCGCCTTGTGTGTATGCGTAAGGGGCAAGTAGTTGCAGCTGAACGAGCGGGAAAGATTAAAACTATATTCCAAATGACAACAGTAAGTGTCATTTTAATATATTTAATCTTTAAGCAAGCTTTCTTTTCTCATAGTTGGTTTATTCAAATACAAAGTTCGTATTTAGGCTGGATCAATGTCTTTATGTCGATAACTGTACTTTTGACTATAGCTTCAGGGATTTCATATTTTCAAAACAGAATAAAGTCATTGAATAGGAAGGCTTTAGCTACTTTTTTTGCAACTTTCTTAGGGGTAGGGTTCTTTCCTGTCGCCCCTGGGACTGCTGCGACAGCCGTTGGAATTATCTTAGCTTTTATGTTAAAATTTAATGTAGTTCTTTATATATGTGTTACATTAGCGCTTTTAGTTGTGGCCATTCCAGTTTGCACTTATTTAGAAAAGGTTATTGGTAAAAAAGACCCAGGGATGTTGGTTATTGATGAGGTAGTTGGAATCCTCATTTCTCTTGTGGGATTACCTTTAAGCTGGCCAATTGTTATTAGCGGATTTTTCTTGTTTCGCGCCTTAGATATGTTTAAAATATACCCTATTAATCGCCTGGAGGGTTTGCCAGGCGGTTTTGGTATTATGATGGATGATGTTATGGCAGGTCTTTATACAAATATTGCCCTGCACATAGCCGCACGATATGCAGGTTTAATTTAACTCAAGGAGGGAAGTAAAAATGGAAATGCAGAGTTCTAATCCAACACTTAATGGTGGCGCTTTCGCTAAGGCAAGAGCAGCGATAGGTTCAGGTCAAACCATGACTGTTCAAGGAACAGTAAGTAAGACCTTTATTCTGTTTGCTGTCCTATTGCTAACAGCTTTCTGGAGTTGGGGAAATGCTTTTAGTCCTGAAAGAGCACATTTAGTAGGGATTAGTTTAATGGGAAGTTTGATCGCAGGATTAATTTTATGTTTAGCAACAGTCTTTAAACCTAACTGGTCACCTGTGACAGCTCCTTTGTATGCTGCTTGTCAGGGTGTTCTGCTTGGTGCGCTTTCATTATTCTTTGAACGTTCCTATCCTGGAATCGTAGTTCAAGCGGTAGGTTTAACCTTTGCAGCTTTGTTTACGATGTTGGTTGCTTATCGTACAGGTTGGATTCAAGCGACTGAAGGTTTTCGTCGTGGGTTAATGATTGCCATGGTTACTTTGATGGTTTTTTATGGCATTGTTTGGATTGCGAGTCTTTTTGGTATTCATCCACCTAGTTTTATTAACGGTGGTGGCATGATAGGGATTGGTTTTAGTCTTTTAGTGGTTGGTATTGCTACTTTGAATTTGATTCTTGATTTTGATTTTATTGAACGCGCTTCTCAAGAAGGCTTAGAGAGATATATGGAGTGGTATGGCGCTTTTGCTTTGATGGTGACATTGATTTGGCTTTATATGGAAATCTTAAGGTTGCTTTCTAAATTGCAACGTCGTGATTGATGAGTTCATGATAAGTGTAAGTAAACATAAAAACCCTGTACCGTTTGGTACAGGGTTTTTTATTGGATTTGTTCAAATTAACAGGGAATTCTTTTGTTTAAGATTTCAATGAAAGGTTGAGATTTTAGCCACAGAAGGGCTGTTTTGTTTGGACGTCGTGCAAGCCATTTCTCAGAATAAGATTGGATCCATTCTCTAGAAGCTCTTTCAAAACCAATATCGTATCCTGCTTTTTGGCTTTCGATCCACTTGTGTCTGTTAATCTCGGCTAATACATCTTTGTCTTTGAGTAACTTTGTTTCAGCTATAGCAGTCATGCTTTCCTCCTTAATTTTATGTTTTATTATAACTTAAGAAAAATAAAGAGTATCTATTTATTTTTAGAAATATTCTTAATTATCAGATTTTCTTAGTCTTCTTTTTACTTATTTCGTAGAAGACATCCATCATAATAAGTAAGGCGACGAGTAGTACTAAACCCCAGGTTTTTTCTGTCATGGGCTTATGGGCTAAGAGGAGGTGTGTTTTTAAAGTAAAAACAATGATGATGATAGTGATCCAAACTAGAGATTTATATTCCTTGCTAAAAATAAGTCTTTCTAAACTAAAAGGCCATTGATCACCTTCGCTGTAGGGAATAAGACAAGGGATCATGGAAGGAACCTTGGCACAATAATTCTTATAAGAGCCCCCAAATTTCTCTAAGAGCATCTTTTGTTCACTTTTGATGGTTTTATAGTACATAAAAACCAAGGCGATTAGGAATAAGGGTCCTACAAGATAACCCATTGAAAGAGAATTTATTCTAAGGGCAAAAGCAAAACCAACGGCGATTAGGAAAGTTCCAAGATACAAAGGGTTGCGTACAAAGGCGTAAGGTCCGGAACAAGTTAGTTTTTCATTTTTGATGGCGTAACCATTAGACCATAAACGAATCAGAAGACCTGCAATGATATATCCAATTCCTGCACGTAATGATTGGTCCGTGATAGATCCAAAGATTAAAAAGAATAATCCAAAAGGATAAATAATGGCGAAACGTGGTTTAAATGATCTTTGCAGGCGATGTTGAAAATCCATAAGGGATTATTATAGTTATTTTTTAATAAAATCAAAGCAAATATCGCATATGTTCGATATGTTCAATTTGCCTAAAGCGTGGTGATGGAGTTTCGCTTGAACACTCTTAAGTGATCACCTAAGAATTTAAGGGTAAGATGTGCCTGGGAGAGGTTTCCCCATCGTATAAATGGGGAGAAATTTAATTCTTCCTGGATGTGTTGGATAAGTTTTTGCCATTGGGCAGAGAGAGTAATGGCTTAGAAAGTGCGCATGAGAGCATTTCAAGAGCTTTGTTAGCGGCTTGAGTTTTAATGGATAGTCTAGTCCCTTTAAACTGAAATTGTTTGGATAATACATGCCTTTTAGAATCAACTGCAATAAAAACTAATCCTACAGGTTTGGTTTTCGTTCCTCCCGAGGGGCCTGCAACACCAGTAATACCTATGCCAAAATCGGTATTGAGAATTTTTCGGACATTTCTTGCCATCAGTTTTACTACCGGAAGGCTCACGGCGCCATGTTTTTGAATAACTCTAGAGGGGACCTTGAGTATTTTTATCTTTGCTCGATTGTCATAGGCGATGATGCCCAGCCAAAAGAAGGAAGAAGAACCGCTTATGTTAGTTAGTCTATTGGCCAAAAGTCCACCGGTACAGGACTCTGCAATAGCAAGGGTTTTGTTCTGGGTTAAAAGAATTTCGGTTATTTTCTTTTCGGAGCGCATGTCACTAGTAGTATAGGGTTTGTGAAAATTATGGCCATTATAGGGCGGGGGAAATGGGTTGACAAGGGCTTTCTTTTAGCCTATACTTTTTGTCTTTAGTCGAGGATTATTTGGCGTAAACAAGCAAGTTATCCACTGGCAATTCTATTCAATAACTTTAAGGAGTATTTCAATGTTCAATTCCATTCCAGAAATTTTAGAAGAATTAAAAAATGGTCGTATGGTCATTGTGATGGATGATGAAGGCCGTGAGAATGAAGGGGATGTGTTGATTGCAGCGGAGCATATCAACGCTGATGTTATTAATTTTATGGCTAAAAATGCCCGTGGACTTATTTGTGTCCCTATGGAAGATGCCAGACTTGCCCAACTCGATTTGCATCCAATGAAGGATGATATTAATAGCAAACATCAAAAATGTAATACTGCCTGGACTGTTTCTGTGGATGCTGCATTTGGGGTTACAACAGGTATTTCTGCCGCGGACCGTGCCAAGACAGTTGAAGTCTTGATAGATCCTAAATCTAAACCTGCTGATTTAGTAACTCCTGGTCATTTGTTTCCTTTAAGAGCCCGTCGTGGCGGAGTGCTGGTTCGAGCAGGACATACGGAAGCGTCTGTTGATTTGATGAAGTTGGCTAATCTTTATCCCGCTGGTGTGATTTGCGAGATTATGAATGAAGATGGCACCATGGCCCGCACTAATGATTTGATTAATTTTGCTAAGACGCATAGTTTAAAGATTTGTACCATTGACAGTCTTATTGAATATCGGCGTAAGACAGAGAGACTGATTGAACGTGTAGCAGAGGCCGACTTACCAACTGATTTTAGTGATTTTCGTATGGTTGTATATCAAGCTCAGGTGGATGATGCTGTCCATTTAGC